>JAJZAG010000256.1 GCA_021799555.1 Deltaproteobacteria bacterium
GGAAGTGAGCGCTGGTGCTTGCCACTGAGTTTGGTTGTGCGGCATGGCGTTGAGAATCACGAGCACCTTGCGCATGCAGGCGGTGAGGGCCGATTTGGGCTATTTCGCGCGTGCCCGCTATTATAGTGCGCAACAGCCTACAACACATCAAAACCCCAGGGCAATTTATCGTTGGCCTGCGCAAAACGGATTTGCCTGAATGCGTGCGCACCCCGAGAAGCACGAAACCCTTGGGATCATGATCCGGGCTCTTGCGTAAATAGGAGCGCCGATCAACCGTTGCAATCTGATAAGCTATACCTTATGCTTACGCCATGTCGGACTGGACCGTTGACGAGCACAAGACGGCGGGAGGCCAATCGCACTTCGCCGAGTTCGTCGCTGGTCTGATCGACGCGAAGGACGTTAAAGACGCTGCCGTCCTGACCGGCGCGCTGCGTGCGTTGGGCAACCAGTTACGTGGGCCGCGTTCGAAATCGCTGGGTGACGGCCTGTTCGAGCTCCGTGGTACAACAGTGCGGATATATTACGGTTTCTTGCCCGGACGACGCGCCGTACTGGTCGGTGGCTATGTGAAGAAGCGCACCGATACCCCAGCCGACGTGCTTCGGCTGATGCGCACGAGATTGAAGGAGTCCCAAGATGAGCACGAAAAATCCAGGGCTGGCGCTGCTCGAAAGAAAGGTTGATGAGCTTGGCCTTCGACGTGAAGTCGAAGACGAGCTCGCTCAGATTCTGATCGAGCACAAGATCGCCAATTTGCGGAAGCGTCGAGGTCTCACTCAGGCGGCGTTGGCAAAGCGCTCGGGAGTAAGTCAGCCCATGATTGCGCAGATCGAATCTGGCAAGCTCAACAATCTGACGCTGAAGACGCTCGCGAGAACGGCGCGCGCGCTTGGCGCGAGTCTCAAGATCGAGCTGGTTCCGCGCTCCACCTCGGGCGGTCGGGGCCGGGCATCGCGCAAGAGTCGCGGAAGTGGCTCTTCCGCTCCGGCGTTCGCCTCGTAACGCGATCTATCCGTTGTCAGGGAGACTTTGCGAGTGCCGGACGAGGAGCAAGAGGAACTGGAATGGAAAACCCGCCGAAGGCGAGTCGATCCTAAGCTTCGCCGTTTGGGCTGGAATATCGTTCCATTTGCGCCCGATTTGGATCTGTCGGCATGCAGCAGGCACGCGGTCGCCGAGTTTCCGAGGAACAACGGGTCTGCTGACTATGCACTCATACTTGACGGGCGGATCGTCGGAAGAGTCGAGGCCAAGAGGCTCTCGCTTGGCCCTCAGAACGTCCTCACCCAAGCGCAACGGTACGCATGTGGCCTGGAGGCGGACGATTTCAATTTCAATGTGCTGCGGCACGCCGTTTCTTTATTCTACCAACGGCGAGATCATCTGGTTCCACGACGTGCATTATCAGGCGAGCCGTTCGCGCCAGATCGCTGACTTCCACACGCCAGCCGCATTGCGCGAGATGCTCGCGCGACTTCAGCGCCCAATGCGCGGGACTGAAGTCACTGCCCAGCAGCAGCGGCAAACTCCGCCCGTACCAGCGTGAAGCCAACGCCGCGATCGAGACGGCAATCGCCGACCGCAAGCGCACGATGTTCATAGCGATGGCGACCGACACCGGCAAGACCTTCACCTTGGTCAATCAGGTCTATCGCCTGATGAAATCCGGGGTAGGCCGACGGGTGCTATTTCTGGTCGATCGGCGCGCGCTGGCCGCACAGGCCGTGCGCGAGTTTGCTTCGTTCGAGGCCGAACCCGGCCTCAAGTTCGACAAGATTTACGAAATTTACAGCCAGCGCTTCCAGAAGGGCGATCTCGAACCGGATGAAAAGTTCGATCCCAAGGTGATGCCGAACGCCTACCTCACGGATCCGAAGCCGGGAACGGCCTTCATTTACGTGTGCAGCATCCAGCGGATGGCTCGGTATCTTTTCCCGGATCGAAGCTTCGGCGCCCATGACCACGAGGACGAGAACGACTTGCCGGAGCCTTTGCCGATCTCGATCCACGCATTCGACCTGATAATCGCGGACGAGTGCCACCGGGGGTGCACCGCGGCGGAGCAGTCCTTGTGGCGGGACACTCTCGATCATTTTGACGCTGTCAAGCTTGGGCTTATCGCGACGCCCGCGCAGCACACCACCGCCTATTTCTGGGACATCATCTACCGCTACGACTACCGCCGCGCGATCGATGAGGGTTACTTGGTCGATTACGACGCCATCGCAATCAAGTCCGGAGTACTCATCAACGGAGTGTTTCTGAAGGAAGGCGAGCCCGTCAGGACCGTCGATACGCAAAGCGGCGCGCAGAACATGGACTAGCTCGAAGACGAGCGACAGTTCGATGCGACCGAGGTCGAAAAGAAGATCACGGTTCCGGCCACCAATCGGAAGATTATCGAAGAGCTGAAGAAATACGCGCTCGGACGCGTTCCTCGGAAAGCCAGCTCGCAGCGCGACTTCGTCGCACATTTTGCAGAAAAAAAGCTGTCATATATGGACCCCGCCCTGGGGCAAGGGGTGAAGTCTGAAAGGAAGTCGTGCGGTCGCCCGTTGCCGATGTACGAAATCGCGAACTTCGGGCCCTCGTTACTGACGAACGCTTCGATCACCATAGGCGCGTAGAGGACGTCGGCTTTAAGCCAGGCGCGGATTCGATTGACCAGTTGAAGCGGAATCCGGACGCGGCGAGCTTCGTGCTCGATATCTGCTGGCGGCGTCTTCAGGTCGCGATAGGAATAGCCGGCTTGGCCTCTGCCGGGCCGCTTCTCTGGTTCGGCGCACTCCTCAATATTCCGGTGCCACGCCGGCTCTTCGAACGGCGAGTTGAGCATTGGCTCCGGTATCTCGTCGTCGCTCATTTGATTTTTGTTTCGGGCGATCTGTCGTCGTTCGCGCGGCTCTCGTCGATGGCGATAGTCAAGGCTCGATCTTCGGTAACGCCTTGCTCTCTGAGTTCGGCGTATCTTTCGACGAATCGGTCACTGAGCCCTAGCGCTACTCGGAGAGGTTCAGTTAATGCGTGCAGGGCGCGATCGGTCTTCACGAACTGTTCGCGCATCTCCGTGAGCTCTGTTGCCATTAGACGCTTGCCATTGGGCTCGTACCAAGCCTCGGCCTTTTCCCGAAAGAAAACGTGTGCCAAGTGATTTCTGGTATCGAGGCTTTGGATGAGTTGATTTCGGAGGTCAGGTGGTACCTTCACTCCAACCTTGCCGACGGATGTAATCAAGCCGCCCAGCGTTTTGCGGAACCCTTCGTCCCAGACTCTGTCGATGTATTTCTCATAAGCCTGGCTGCAATCTTTCCCGGTCCCCTTTTTGTCCCTCCGAAGTATCGCTGCCAAGCTCAAGATGTTGACGATCTCGCGCTCGAGACATTGTGCACAATAGAGTGCTAAGCCTGCCAGAGCGAACACCTCGCGCGTCTCTCGCGAATCGTCATCCTCCGGTTCGGTGACCCAATCTTCGATCATTTTCGCGCCTTCGCTGACGTTTGCGGACCCTGGCCCAGGCTCTTCACCACCGTCAGTTCGTCGCCGCGGTCGTCAATAACCTTGACTCCGATCTGGCCATGCACGGCCGCCTGGAGTGGCGTCGCGTTGAGCGTCGGTTGCGGAACTTCGTACTCGGCTGCTTCCTCGGAGTTCATGGCTTTACGTCCTCCGGCAGGCGCGATACGACCGCGCTGTAAAGCGCCCGCGCGGTTGCCAACGCCGTCCGCGCCTCGCGCTTTGTCAGTTCCGCCGGCTCGCCCGGATATCGAAACTTCCAGGCGTACTCGGTAAGCGGAACCGCTCGCGCAATTGTTTCTTTCAGAGTCGACTGGATCTTGACGCAGGCATCGCCCAGCTCTTTCAGGTCGTGGGTCTTACGGAAGGGCACGTCGTGCCATACGAGGAACGCTTTCAACGCCTTCTCGGCGGCCTGCTGGCAATGAAACACCGCGCCGCCGGAGAGTGTTTTTGCAGGATTCAACAATTACTTCGCGATATCGAGGTCTTCTTTGGCCTTCTCGAGCCAACCAATTGTGTCCGCGACGTGCGCCGGGTCATGCCGCATAGAGCAGTTTTCCCTCGCGGAGGACGGTTCCGGGTAGCGAAGCTTTGAGATGGCGGCGGGCGTCGAAATAGGATCGCGTGCAAACTAAGGCATCGACCGCGCCCGGCGTTCCAAAACGCCACAGGGCCTTGTACGCGAGCCGGCTGCGTCGCCGCTCCGGCGATGCGTCGTCGTCCACGACAACCAGCAGATCGTAGTCGCTGTCCGGCCCCGAATCGCCGCGAGCTTTCGAGCCGAACAGATAGATCGCACGCGGACGGTAGGCGTCGACCAGCCGCCGCACGATCTCGGCCAGCTTCGCATCACGTTCGAGCAATTCGTTTTCTGATTGGGTCCGCATCGATCACGCAAGGCTTATGTTATCTAATCTCGACGGTCGTTACACCTCTACCAACTCATTGCAGCGGGGCGCTGGTAATCCTTCTAAGGCAGATACCATGAGACGCCGATTACGAGACCGGCGGGCGTGTTGAGCGAGAAGTTGCGGTTGCCGCCGTTGAAGCCGCCGTTTGAGAAGTGCTGGGCCTGCAAGCCGGCGTAGATCGCGGCATTGTCCGAAACGAAATATGATTCCCCGATTCCCGCTTGAATCTCGTCCATGAATGGACCGGTGAGCCTCGTTCCATTGCTTACCGTGCCGATGCGCAGGTCGGAGCCGCCCGGCGCTATCAACGCGTCGATCCACGGGATCAGCGGACCCCATCGGAAATGGATTAGGCCATACCTGAGATGAAGCCCGAGACCGGCGAAGTTCTGCCGTTCGGTCTCAAAGCGCTCGAAGGTCGGCTCGAGTCCGATTTCCGCTGCGCCGTCGAGCGCTCCGCCAAGAAAATTAAATCTGGTGACGCCGAACGGGACAAGCGAGAACCGTCCGGAAAGATTCCACGCTTGCACGATTGCGTGTTGGTTATTTAGATGGGCGCCAAAGTAGGCGAATGCCGCCTCGATTGAGACAACCTTCGTCCATCTTCCGAAGGTTTGATCCGGATCGAGCGCGCCGGCTGGCTTCGGTGCCGAACTGATCGTCAGGATGGATACGGCGGCACACAATGCTATCCGTACGAGCGGAGTCCTACGGCTGCGAATCGCCACGGCTCATATCTCCATTCGAGCCGAATTCCCAGCTACTATCTACGCTTAAATATCATTGGATGGGCAAGTGCGCTGACGGTTGCAATTGATTGATACCTGACCTCTGAGGCGGGTTTTGATCAGGTCGCCGCCGTATTATCGATCTCGAGATGAAAGCGCTCGTCGATTATCCGTCTGATGGCCTATGCACCGCTTTTCGAAGAGCTTCCGACTTTCCGGATGATCAGGTCTTCAGCGTGGCCCAATTGAGTTTGCCGCGCGAGACGCTCGCTCGATGCTGTGATCCATCGTGGGTTTTTGTCCGCCGGCGTAGGTACTGGCCACAAAATCGCGTTAACGGTATATTAAACGAGAAAGTCGTTCAGCCGCCTTCGCATTTTGCGATGTTC
>JAJZAG010000257.1 GCA_021799555.1 Deltaproteobacteria bacterium
CGGCGTTCAACAACGTCTTCGGCTTTCGCACCGCGTTTGGCCGGGTGCCCTCCGACGTGCGCGAAGTCTTCCTTCCGGCACTATCGGTACACGGCCCGATGGCGCGCTCGGTGGCGGACCTCGCGATGCTGTTATCTATAATCGCGGGCTACGACTCGCGCGTGCCGCTTTCGATCCGCGACAATCCGGCGCGCTTTGCGGCGCCGCTCGAGCGCGATTTCGCCGGCACTCGAATCGCGTGGGGTGCCGATTTCGCCGGCTATCTGCCCTTCGAGCCCTGCGTCCTCGAACTTTGCCGCGAAGCTCTGCGCGCCTTCGAAGCGCTCGGATGCGTCGTCGAAGAAGCCGTCCCCGATTATCCGGTCGAACGCGTGTGGCAAAGCTGGCTCGTGCTGCGCGCATGGCAGGTCGGCGGGATGCTCCACCATTTCTATGCCGATCCGGCGCGGCGCGCATTAATGAAGCCCGAGCTGCGGTGGGAAATCGAGCGCGGATTTGCGATCAGCGCCTACGATATCGCCGACGCGGGGGCGGTCCGCAGCGCGTGGTATCACGCGATGCGCGCGATGTTCGAGAAGTATGATTACTTCGTTGTTCCGTCGGCGCAGGTCTTTGCGTTCGATGCCACGATCGATTGGCCCAAAAGCATCGCGGGCAAATCAATGGACACCTACCATCGATGGATGGAGGTCATGATCCCGGTCACGATGTCGGGATGCCCCGCGCTCAACGTTCCCGCCGGCTTCAACGCCGCAGGCCTGCCGATGGGAATTCAGATCGTCGCGAGCAATCAGGCTGAGTTCGCCTGCCTGCAACTCGCTCACGCTTACGACCGGGCGACAGGATGGGTGCGCAAACGCCTTCCGCCGATCCTCGGCTGAGCCGCGCACGCACGGCACAGCGAACGATTTAGCGCGCGCGGTTGAAATGATCCGCGAGCACTTGCGCAACCGCGGCGGTCAGGCGTTTAGCGGTCGGGATATGCAGGAACTCGTTCGGGCCGTGCGCATTGGCGCCCGGCCCGAGCACTCCCGTGATGAGAAATTGCGCAGCGGGAAAGCGCTCACCCAGCATCGCCATGAACGGGATCGTCCCGCCCTCGCCCATGTGGGCCGCCGGCTTACCAAAATACGCGCGCGAGGCCGAATCGAGCGACGCTTCGAGCCACGGAGCGATCGCGGGCGCGTTCCATCCGGTGGCAGCCCAGTTCGGCTTAAAGCTGACGATCGCGCCGTACGGGGGATCGTCTTCCATCAGGCGCTTGAGAGCTCGGTTCGCCGCCTCCGCGTCGCAAGTCGGCGGCAGCCTGAGCGACAGTTTGAGCGAGGTTTCCGGGCGTAGCACGTTGCCGGCATTGGCGGCGGCGGGAAGTCCGTCTGCGCCGATAATCGTCAGGGCGGGACGCCAGGTGCGATTGAGGATCAGTTCGGTTGCGTCGGCGCTGAGCGCGCGCGTGTTTCCCGCGAACGGAAACTTGGTGTGGACGCCGGCGCCGAGAATCGGCGCGGCGGCGCGCGCCTGCTCGATTCGCGCGGCGGGAATCTCGCTGTGAAATTCCGCCCGAAGTATCTCACCGGTCTTTTCGTCTTCGAGTCGTGAAAGCAGCGCTCGCGCGATTCGGAAGCTGCACGGCACCACGCCGCCCGCGTCGCCCGAGTGCATCCCCTCGTTCAGCACTTTGACGGTAAGCGTTCCTCCGACCAGTCCGCGCAAGGAGGTCGTGCACCAAAGCTGTTCGTAATTCCCGCATCCGGAATCGAGCGCGACCACCAGGCTCGGCTGCCCGATTCGCGGCGCAAGGTGATCGATATAGTGCGGCAGATCGAAGCTGCCGCTCTCCTCGCAGGCCTCGATCACAACGACCATCCGCGCATGCGGGATTTTCTGGGCCTTGAGCGCGCCGATCGCTCCCAGGCACGCGAACATCGCGTAGCCGTCATCGGCGGCGCCGCGGCCATAGAGCCGGTCGTTCTCAATTACCGGCGTCCACGGATCCAGTCCCGTGCGCCATCCCGCCATCTCGGGCTGCTTGTCCAGATGCCC
Source organism: Deltaproteobacteria bacterium (assembly GCA_021799555.1). Classification (GTDB taxonomy): domain Bacteria; phylum Desulfobacterota; class Binatia; order Binatales; family Binataceae; genus JBARDN01. The sequence goes on from JAJZAG010000257.1 coordinate 2,044, forward strand.
GTACAGCAGAACGGTGTCATCGGCGTCGCCGGGGATTTCAAGGAACAACAGCGGCGTGCGATTTTCGAGCCGCACGACCTCGAGGCGCATCGCGGCGATTTCCTGCCCAAGCGCCCATTTGCGGAACCGCTCGACGACGCGATCCATATAGCCGTGCGCTCTCCACTCGGGGTCGAACGCCACCGATTTGTTTGGAATCCTGACGTATTCCTGAAGCTCGGGAATCGCGGATTCATCCCACAACTTCCCGACAAAGGCCGCCGCCGCTTTCGTGTCCATAGCCGAAGGCTACGCGAAACCGTGCATGTCACGCAAAACATTTATCCGCGGCGATCGAGGACGGCGGACGGGGTTTGTGGCGATCCGCCCGATTCTGCAAGAATTGGCGCACATTCCGCCTAATTCATTTGCGGGGATAACTTCTATGAGCGCAATCGTTTCGACCACTTACGGAAAACTTGAAGGTGAATCCAATTCCGATCTGTGCGTGTTCAAGGCGATTCCATTCGCAGCGCCTCCGGTCGGCGCGCGCCGATGGGCCGCGCCGGAAAAACCCGCGCGATGGCAGGGCACTCGCGACGCGCGCAAATTCGGCGGCGTCGCTCCGCAGAACTCGATCGCCAACGGAGCGCTGGCGGCGATGGTCGTCGATGGCGAACAGACCGAGGATTGCCTGTATCTAAACGTATGGACGCCTCGCTGCGATAATGCGCGGCGACCGGTGATGGTATGGATTCACGGCGGCGCTTTCGCGATCGGCTCGGGATCGCAGCCGCTGTACGACGGATCGACGCTGGCGCGCCGCGGCGACCTCGTTGTGGTGACGGTGAATTATCGCCTCGGACCGCTGGGCTTCCTGCGCCTGTGCGATCTGACCGGCGGAAAAATTCCCGCCACCGGCAACGAAGGCATGCTCGATCAGATCGCGGCGCTCGAATGGGTGCGCGGCAATATCGCCGAGTTCGGCGGCGACCCGGAAAACGTCACGATCTTCGGCGAGTCGGCCGGCGGCATGAGCGTCGGCACCTTGCTCGCGATGCCGCAGGCGCGCGGCCTGTTCCACAAAGCGATTCCCCAAAGCGGCGCCTGCCACACCGGCGCGACGGCGGAACGCGCAACCCGCAAGGCCGAGCGTATCATCGCGCGGCTCGGCGCGGCGTCTTTCGACGCCGCCGCGATTCGCGCTCTGACTCCGGCGCAGTTGCTGACCGGCGCGCTGATGCCCGACGGCATCACGCCCGACCCGGAGCTTGGAATGGCGTATCAACCGGTGATCGACGGTGCGCACGTGCCGAAGGTCGCAATCGACCTGGTGGCCGGCGGATCGGCGGACGGCGTCGCGATAATGGCGGGATCGACACTCGAGGAGTGGAAACTGTTTGCGGCGATGGACCCCGGCCTGCCGAAGCTCGACCGCGCGGGGCTCGCGGCCCGATTCGGCAAACGTTTCGGCGCCGAAACGGCCGCCGGACTTATCGAGAGCTACACAAGCGCTCGCGCCGAGCGCGGCGACGCGGTCACACCGCAGGAGCTCTTTTCAGCGATCGAGACCGATCGTGTCTTCCGGATGCCGGCGATTCGGCTCGCCGAGACGCACAGCCGCCGCAAGGGGCGCATCTTTAACTATCTGTTCACCTGGAAATCGCCGGCGCTCGGCGGAATGCTCGGCTCTTGCCACGCGCTCGAGCTGGGATTTGTTTTTGGCACCAATCATCTACCCGGGATGGCGCCGTTCGCGGGCAGCGGCCCGGCGGCGGAGAAGCTTGCGACCGCGATGCAGGACGCCTGGATCGCCTTCGCGCGATCCGGCAATCCAAGCTGCGAGCGGATCGGCGACTGGGCCCAGTATGATGCAAATCGCCGCGCAACGATGGTGTTTGGCGAGACGACCGGAGCGATCGATGCGCCGCTCGACGGCGAGCGCCGAGCGTGGAGCGGCGTGCCGGATCGAATTCTCGGTTCGCTATAAGCAATCCGCCGGCCTAATCGGCCCGCGCTCAGCCGGCGGTGCGGGCGAGAACGTAGCTGCCGATTTTGTCGATCGCGTTCTGGCCCTCGGGCAGGATTTTCGCGAATACGTGCCACACGTGAATCATGTCCGGCCAGACCTCGAGCTCGACGCTGACGCCGGCGGCTCGCGCTCTGGTGGCCACACGAGTGGCGTCATCAAGAAGTATCTCCGAGTCTCCGACCTGGATCAGGAGCGGCGATACTCCGGTGAAATCGGCGTAGATCTGCGAGATCAGAGGATGCTTCGGATCGTTGGTTCCGTAGTAGGCTTTCGCCGACGAGGCGAGGTTGTCCTGCGTCACCATCGGGTCGGCGGCAGCCCGGGTTCTAATCGATTCTCCGGTACCTTCGAGATCCGTCCACGGCGAAATCGCGACGCCCGCCGCAGGCATCGCGATCCCCAAATCGCGCAATTTCAGCAGCGTCGCGAGCGTCAATCCGCCGCCGGCGGAATCTCCGGCGATCACAATTTTTGTTGGCTTGATTCCCTGCCCGATTAGCCATTGATAACCGGCGATAGCATCGTCCAGCGCGGCGGGGAACGGATGCTCCGGAGCGAGGCGATAATCGAGCATCAGCGCCCGCGCCTTCGCTGCGCGCGCGATCCGCGCGACCATCGCGCGATGGGTTACGATCGAGCCGGCGGTGTATCCTCCGCCGTGAAGATATAGGAGGGCGCGGCTGGCGTCCGCTCCGGGCGCCTCGACCCACTGCGCGCGCACCCCGGCAGCATCGACCGGCGTGCAGATAGCGTCGCGCGCGACGTGCTCGCTGATTTTTTCCATCCCGGCGCGCCGCTGCGCGACGGACGCGTTCGGGTTGGCAGGTTGCGACCTTATTATCTCGATAACTTTCGCGAGCATCTCACTTGCCATCGTATACCTCATACGCCGCGTGCAGGCGGCGCGTATTCCTTATACACCAGACCGCGAAGCCGGTAAGAGCATCGCGCGCCGGCAAAAACGCCGCCGGAGATTTGCTCCGGCGGCGCGAAAATTAAAGCATCACTTTGAGTTTAGTGCTTCTGCTCGAATTGCTGCTCGTGCTTCATATAACGGTAGGGATGATTCTTCCACTCCGAGCGCGCGATCGGATGCGCCGCGATAAACTCGCGCAGCCCGGGATGGCTCTCCATGTATTGCCGATTGTTGACCAGCCCCGGATGCGCGTCGAGCTGTTTAGCCACGTCGGGATGCTGGTCCAGGTAGTTGTCGGTATTGGCGAGCGGTTGCGCGTTGCCGCCCCGCTCGTGCCACGCCTCGCGCGTCCGTACGTCATTCATGAAGCGCGCGGGGTGCGCCTTGATTTCGGCGCGAACCCCGGGATGGTTCTCGAAATATTCGCGCAATCCCGGATGGCTCGCCATGAACTGCGGATTATCCACCAGCGCGGGATTCTGGCCGAGTTGACGCGCGACGCCGGGATGCTCGTCGAGGTAGCCGTTGTCGAAGCGGTTTACTTGCGGCGCGCCAAT
>JAJZAG010000258.1 GCA_021799555.1 Deltaproteobacteria bacterium
GGGAAGACCATCACCAGATGCACGTGCCCGGCCATCTGCCCGAGCATGTAGGGCGAGAAGCCGAAGATGAATCCGCCCAATACCGACGGCCAGTAAGTCGCGGTAATCCTGCCGCACAGCAGATACGCGCAGAAGGCCGCCAGCGCCGGCGCGCAGATCATCAGAATATTGTAAGAGGCGACCGGGCCGAGCACCGCGGTGAGCGGCGCCGCGACGAGCGCGGGTAATGGAATCGCGGATGACCACGTCAGGTTGACGCCCTCCGGTGCCCAGACGATTGCGGTGTGGAACGGATTGATCCCGTGTGCGATCGCGTACGGCCACCACTTGATGAACCACATGAACAGCGACGGGTCGGCGCCAATTCCGATCTTTGCCGCGGCGAGTCCGCGGGCCAGCCCGGGCGCGAAGAAGATCAGGCTGCAGGCCAGATAGATCAAAATCACATATGCGGTGCGAGCGTCGATCAGGCGTGGCGATGAAACCGGGTGCGCCCGTCCAGACGGCGTATCAGCGGGTAATGTAGCGGCGAGAACGGATGCGGTCGGCTGCACGGTAGTTCGAGACGCCTTGTCTGTAGAGGCCTTAGCCCAAGGGCCGAGGTACGCTCAGGAACTCGCGGCCGCTGGTGCGGATGCGCCGGAAACCGCCAGCTCGGCGGCGGCGGCGCGCAGGCATCGTTCGGTTGTCGGCCAATCGATACACGGATCGGTCACCGAGACGCCGTACTTGAGGCCTGTGCGGGCGCCGGTCAGCGACTGACTTCCGGCTTCGAGATTGCTCTCGAGCATCACGCCCATGATCGCTTTCGAGCCGGCGCGTACCTGGCGGACAAGTTCCTCGAGCACGGCCGGCTGGCGGCGGTAATCTTTGTTGGTCTGCGCGTGCGAGCAATCCACGATCACGCGCGGCTCGAGCCGATGCGCCTCGAGCATCGTGACGCACGCGGCGATGCTTGCGGAGTCGAAATTGGGCTTGCGTCCGCCGCGCAGCACCACGTGAGTATCGGGATTGCCCGAGGTTCGCACCACGGCTGCGGCGCCATCCTGAGTGATGCCGAGAAACGAATGCGGTCGGCGCGAAGAGGCGACCCCGTTGATCGCGGCCTCGAGATTGCCCTCCGTCGTGTTCTTGAATCCGACCGGCATCGAAAGCCCGCTCGCCATTTCGCGATGTGTTTGCGACTCGGCAGTGCGCGCGCCGATCGCGGACCAAGCGATCAGGTCGGCGATATACTGCGGCGTAATTGGGTCAAGCATCTCGGTCGCCGCCGGAAGGCCGAGCCGGTTGATATCGAGCAACAGACGGCGCGCGATGCGCAACCCCGCGCCCATGTCGCAACTGTCGTCCATTCCAGGATCGTTGATAAGTCCCTTCCATCCGACGGTCGTGCGCGGTTTTTCGAAATAGACGCGCATGATGACGTAGAGTTGGGGCGCAAGCTCAAGGCGCAACGCCGCGAGGCGCCGTGCGTATTCCATCGCGGCCTCGGGATCGTGAATCGAGCACGGCCCGACGATACAGACGGTGCGACGCTCGCGGCCCGCCAGCGCGGCGCGCAGGATCTCGCGCGCCTCGATGACGGTGCGCACAACAGACTCGTCCACGCGGAGTTCGTCCTTCAAAAGCCGGGGCGCGATCAGCGCTTCGGTACCGAGAACGTGTAGATCCTGAATTTGACGCATAATCCGACCAATAACAATTAGCGGAAACCGGCCGCATAACATAGCGTCCGGTTTCAGGGCAAATTTGTGGCCCGAACTCCGATGCGTACGCGCCGCACCGAGGCGCCCGAAGCCTACTTGTCGCGCGTCGCCGCCAACTTGCCGCCGCCTGTGCTCAAGTCTAGTCTCGGGTTGACCGTTCCGCGCGTCTGGCGTGATTAACCGGCGCGTAATCGAGGCGTAAAACTGCTCAGGCGGCGATGGCTAACAGTGAAATAATCGGATCGGGCGTTCGTCCTGCCGGGCGGCACCGCCGATGGTGGCGGCGGGTCGCTTTGTGGCGGGCGATCGCGGGAATGGCGACGGCGCTGGCGGTAGCAGCGTTGATTGTCAGCGCGGAATTTTCCGCCACGCTGGTGCATCGCACCAGCCATCTCAATCATCGAATCGCGTCGCTCAACACCGCAGTCCATCAGTTGCGGCGCCAGTTGAATTTTGCGGAAAAGAAAACGCTCAACGCGGAACAAAAAGCGAAGATCGACGAATCGCTCAAACGCGTGCTCGCCGCTCACGATTTGCGCACGATCAAACTCGCCGCACCTCGAGCGCGCGGCAAGTCCGACATCCCGTCGGTGGCGACAGCGACGGTTGCCTCGAGTGCGAGCGAGAATGCGTCATTCCTGCAGGCTGGCGGTCTCGGCGCCGCGCCGGCGAATCACGTGTACGCGGTCTGGTGGCTTGGCCGCCACGGACATCTGACGCTCGCAAGCGAGTTTCGCCCCGAGTCGGACGGAAAAGCGACTGTGCCGATGGGGGTGGCGCCTAAGTCAATCGAAGCGGTCATGGTGACGCTTGAACCGGTCAGCGGTGATCCGCCTTCGGTACCGACCCTCCCTCCGATACTCAACGGCCCCGCGCCGCATTGAGAGTTTGCAAATCGTCTCGTGGGCCTGGCCGCGTGCGTGCGCTGCGCATCAGAGATTTCTCAAGTGCGCAATCAAGTTGCGCGGCTACCGTGCGGCGTCCGGCGGCATCGGCTTCATCCGGTATATTCAGGAGCCAATGGCTGCGTCACGCGGGATCAAGGCCGTCGAATGCCCACCTCGCGGGATGTGCGGCGGAGGTTTTCTCGCCGCACTTGGGCTACTATCCTCGATGTGGTGTTGGATGGGCGGATCGTGATTTGCGCGCGGCGCTGTGAAGTCGCTCGATGAACGAGGCGATGCAGGCCGACAGCGCGCAATCGCCCGCCAAGGCGCGGCGCGGACTGCTCGATTACGGCAACAGTTTTTGGCTGGTTTTCTGGGCGACCTTCGCGCTCAACTTCTCGAGTAATCTGTTCGTTCTCTATCCGCTACAACTGATGAGCTTTGGCGCGAACGCCGCGATTATCGGCTCCATAATCGGCACTTGGTCGCTCGCCTCGCTCGCCGCGCGCCCTGCCGCAAGCCCTCTCATCGAAAGACTCGGGCGGCGGCGCGCCGCGATGTGGCTGCTATGGGCGGACGTCATAGCGCTCGCGATGTACCTGCCAATCCATTCGCTTGGAATCCAAATCTACGCGGTGCGCGCGTTGCACGGCGCGATCGAGGGCAGCGCGCGCGTGGCGCTGTTCGCGATGGTTTTCGATCTGCTGCCCGAGGGACGCGAGGGTGAGGCGATGTCGGTGTTCAGCACCTGCGGAATGGGTTCGGCTGCGATCGCGCCGCTCGTCGGCGAGTTTCTAATCCGCGAGTCAGGCTTCGCCGCGTTTTTTATCGCGGCGCTTGCGCTGGCTGCGATCGCGGGAGCGTTGGCGCGGCTTGCCCCCGACGATTCACGGCACATAGCAGTGAAAGAAGGTGCGCAGCGCTCCGCGCGCCTGCCCGGTTATCGCGAGATCGCGCTCGACCCGCGATTGCTGCCTGTATGGATCTGCACGTTCGGCTTTGCGCTTTCGATATCGTGCCGATTGAGCTTCGTCGCGCCGTTCGGAGCTCTGCGCGGCGTCCATCAGATCGCGTGGTACTTTACGATCTACAGCGTGGTCGCGATTGTCGCCCGAATCGGCGGCGGATGGCTGATGGATCATTTCGGGATCGAGCGGATGCTGGTGCCGTCGATGGTGACGCTTGGCGTAGGCATCGGGCTTATCGCGGGAACGGGCCATCTCGGCATGCTGTACATAGCTGCCATCGCGGGCGGGCTCGGCCATGCATACGTCTATCCGGCGCTGAGCGCGATGGTGATTGCGCGCACGCGGACCGACGCGATCGGACGCTCGTCGATTATTTACCAGTCGCTTTACGATCTCGGCGCGATGGCGGGGCCGTACTCGCTTGGGGCGATCGCGATGATGTTCGGATACGAGCCGATGTTTGTGCTGTCGGGAATGGTTGCGCTGATCGCGGCGGCGTACTTTGCCGCAGTCGAGCCTGGATGGCGCGTGCGGCGACTGGGTTAGTGCGCAAACGGTACGCGGGCAGAAAAATTAGTCCATCGCGACGGTCATCTCGACCAGCACGCCGAACCCGATCAGGATCATCGCGACGAAATTTTCCTGAATCGCGTCGCCGGTCCACAGGAAGTAGAGGCCGGCGCCGACCGAGGCGAGCGAGATGAGGCGTTTCATCGATCGGCTCCTTGGCCGGGCGTGGCGGCTTGAGACGGGAATTGTGCGCACGGCGTCATCAAAACAAATAGTAGAGATTCTATTATAACGAGTAAAGCAGGACGATGAGCGCGGCGCAGCGCGGGAATTGAAAAAATTCTCGGTGGGGCTTCCCTCGCGCGGCGGCCGATGCTAACTTTCGCCTCTCGTTAAGGGCGACCCCGCCAGGGCTTGTGGAAAATCGGTAGCGTGAAAGCGTTGGCTGATTGACACGTCCGCATTGTCGCGGTATCGTTCTTGTTCGCCCCGAGTGGGGGCTGGTCTTTGAAAACTGAATAGTAGTGCATGCCTTAATTGGTAGGCGGGGGATCGGAAACGGTCCTTGAGCCTGTCCGATTTCTTTGAAATTGCGGTCAGTCCACCCGTTTCGGACGCGTTAGCCCGCGTCCGCAGACGGTGGTGACACTGAGCTTTAATGGAGAGTTTGATCCTGGCTCAGAACGAACGCTGGCGGCGTGCCTGAGACATGCAAGTCGTGGGAGAATGTCGTAGCAATACGGCTAGTAAACCGGCGCACGGGTGAGTAACACGTGGACAACCTGCCCTGAAGCCCGGGATAACCCGTCGAAAGACGAGCTAATACCGGATAAGACCACGGGAAGTTCGCTTCCTGAGGTAGAAGATGGCCTCTGCTCCTGCAAGCTATCACTTCTCGAGGGGTTCGCGGCCTATCAGCTAGTTGGTGAGGTAACGGCCCACCAAGGCTAAGACGGGTAGCTGGTCTGAGAGGATGGTCAGCCACACTGGGACTGAGACACGGCCCAGAGTCCTACGGGATGCAGCAGTCAGGAATATTGCGCAATGGAGGAAACTCTGACGCAGCGACGCCGCGTGGGTGATGAAGGCCTTCGGGTCGTAAAGCCCTGTCGGAGGGGAAGAAAAGCCGTATGGCTAATATCCATGCGGCCCTTGACGGTACCCTCAAAGGAAGCACCGGCTAACTCCGTGCCAGCAGCCGCGGTAAGACGGAGGGTGCAAGCGTTGTTCGGATTGACTGGGCGTAAAGGGCGTGTAGGCGGTTGGTCAAGTCTGATGTGAAAGCCCGGGGCTCAGCTCCGGAAGTGCATCGGAAACTAGCCAGCTAGAGCGCGATAGAGGAGGGTGGAATTCCTGGTGTAGCGGTGAAATGCGTAGATATCAGGAGGAACACCGGCGGCGAAGGCGGCCCTCTGGATCGTTGCTGACGCTGAGACGCGAAAGCGTGGGGAGCA
>JAJZAG010000259.1 GCA_021799555.1 Deltaproteobacteria bacterium
GCGGGACGATAGGACGGCATCCGGGATTTACCTGCAATCCGCGGCGGCTGGGACGATAGCGCAGCGCGCCGCTCCTTCGACTGCGCGACGATTGCAAACCGTTTGCTGGCTGAGCCTCGGCTTCTGGAGTCGGACGGGCCAGTTGCGGAGTGAACAGGTGCTTGCGCTCGTCGCTCCGAATGGCGCTCACCCGGCCTTAGCGCGACCGTCGGCGAGGGCCATGATCCATGCCGCCGCCGCTCTGGCCGGATGCGATCCCCGCGCACCCGTGATACCTTTCGAAGGCATTGTGAGAACTCTCGCTCCGAACCGGAACCCTTGATGCGGCGCGCAGATCGTCTCTTTCAAGTTATTCAGCATCTCCGCCGGGGCCGCGTGATTACGGCCGAGACGCTTGGCCAGCGCCTCGGTGTCAGCGAACGGACGATCTACCGCTGTATCCGCGATCTTCTGGCGAGCGGTGTGCCCATCGAGGGAGAAGCCGGGGTCGGCTACTCGCTACGCAAGGGCTACGATTTGCCTCCGCTGATGTTCAGCGAAGACGAGCTGGAAGCGCTGATTTTCGGCGCACGGATCGTGCAGAGCTGGAGCGATTCCGAGATGGCCCGTTCGGCCGATGACGCGCTCGGTAAAATCGCAGCCGTAATACCGCCGCACCTGCGGCGCCTGCTTGAGGATGCGTCGCTGTGGGCGCCGGCAAGCAAACAGCAACGGACCCTGTCCTTCGACCTCTCGCAACTCCGCAGAGCGGTTCGTTCCCGGCACAAAGTTCGCTTCGCCTACCATGACGAAAAGGGCGCGCAGACCCATCGCATCGTCCGCCCTCTGGCGCTGTGGTTTTACGGTTCAACCTGGCTTGCCGGAGCCTGGTGCGAATTGCGTGACGACTTTCGCTTCTTCCGCCTCGATCGCATGAGTGACGTTGCGTTCATGCCCGAGACCTTCGCACATGAGCCAGGGCGTACCGCGGAGGAATTGCTCAGGCGCGTCCTGGGACGTGACTGAAGCCGCTCAAACCTGCTGCCACAGCGCTGTCAGGAGTAGCGCGCCCACTTGCGGCGTTTGCGGTGTAAGATTTCTCGTGCGCAGTTCTCGCGGCGGCAATGCGAAGGAGAGAATCATGACCATGCGGCTTTCCCAGCGCGCATTGGAGAGAGATCGGGTGATCGAGCTGGTGTCGGCAGAGGAATCGGCCGGAGAACTATTTCGTTTTGAGTACATCGCGCGCACATTCACGCCGGCGCCACGGGAGCACGTTCATACCCAGCAAGAGGAGCGTGTGGAAGTCCTCGAGGGCACGCTGCGATGCAGGGTAGGCGGAGTTGAGTATAGGCTCAGGCCGCGTGAGACAATCACGATCCCGGCGGGTACGCCTCACGTGGTCTGGAATGACGACCCAGCGGGCTCTCGCTAAATCGGCGAATACCGCCCAGCGCTAAACGCGCGGGCGATGTTCCGAGGGTATCTGGAATAATCGCAAATATCGGTGTTATTCCGTTCGAATCCGCCAAGGAGAGGTTCGATGCCAACACTATATGGAGTCTTGGGTTCTCCGTTCGTGAGAAAAGCGGTGGTCGCGTTGACAGAAAAAGGGGTTCCGTATGATCACGAGCCCCTCGCCCCGTTTGGTGCCAGTCCCGAGTATCGCAAGATCAGCCCGCTCGGGAAAATTCCCGCGTTTCGCGATGGGGATCGGACGCTGGCCGATTCGTCCGTGATCATCGCGTACCTCGAGCGGACGCATCCGGAGCCGCCCCTCTATCCGAGCGATCCCTACGATTACGCGCGCGCATTATGGTTCGAGGAGTACGGTGATGGGGGTCTCGCACCCGTGCTCGGCACCAAGATTTTCTTCCCGCGCGTCATCGCACCCCGGTTTTTCAACCAGCAGCCGGACGAGGTGGCGATCGAGAAAGTGCTCGACGAAGAAGTGCCGCCGATGCTCGATTACCTCGAAAGGGAAATCGGCGGCAAACAATTCCTGGTTGGAAATCGCTTCACGGTCGCTGATATCGGCGTCGCGACGATTTTCGTTAATTTTCAGTTTGCCGGATGCCAGGTCGATCCGAAGCGATGGCCCAAGCTGGCCGCATACGTAGAACGGATACACAACCGCCCAAGCTTCAAAGCGGTAATCGATCAGGAGAAAGCGATCTTCCAGTCGAATTAAATCAGGCGCTCAAGCGATCCATCGATCGTCGGCGCCGCAGGTCTCGACCCTCGACTTTATTACCTTTACCTGTGCCACCTAAAGTGTAAGCTTGCGCGACTGCGACCGGGGCTGGCGAACCGCCCAGGCGAGCCCGCGCTCGCCGAGCGGCTGCGATGACGTTGGGCGCAATCGCCAGCTTCGGCGCGGGCGCGGGCTTACAATCTACGGCGGGCGGGATGGTAACGGAGAGCGGCGATTAGGGCGCCACTGCCTTGCATGAGATGGCCGAAACCGCCAGCTACTTGGGCGGTAGTTCGCCACGCCTGATTGCTCTGGTTGGCGAGATGGTTCTCAAGCTGCATTTTTTGCTGTGGCGACAGCGAGTTATAGCCGCCTTCATAATAGAGCGGCGCATAGTTCTCGGCGGCCGTCTGTGGGTAGTACGCGGTGCATCCGCCAACTCCGGTGAGCATCGCAAGCCCGAGCGCAAGCGCCGCCCACCGAGTCCAGCGGGGTTTCTGATCGGGTCTAAGTTCCGGTTTCATCGCCATGCCTCCCGCGATGAATAGACGGCGAGTGGAGCAAGTCCACCTACCGCTTGACCGCCCAAAGCAAGAATGCCGTTCCCTGCGTCAGGGAGCCGGCTCCGTTCGCCACCGACGCGGTCGTACGCCAAGCGGCGTTGCTCTCGTTGGAAAGATGGTCTTCAAGCTGCATTTTCTGCTGTGGGCTTAACTGGCTGTACTGCTCGCCGTCGTAATAGGTTGGCGCGGCCTGTTCGGCGGCGCCCTGCGGATTGAATGCGGCGCATCCGGCGAACGACAGGATCACAGCGACGCCGAGCAGAAAAACCAGGACCGTGGGCCATCGCATCTGAAGCGTGCCCACCCCTGATACGCTGGACTTTGGAGATTCCCCGATGGTGGCCATTGTCGTGCGGCTCCTCGTGGCGGGATTTGACCTTCCGCCGAAATTAAGAGCGACGATCGTGCCATCGCGCCTTAGAGCGCCGGGCCTTGCGGTGGTTGAGGAATTTGCGGCGCGGATTAACGCCTTTTCATAATTGGCCCATGAACGTTGTGGCTCGATTTGCATGATCGTCACGATCCTTCGACGCAATCGTGCCACTATGTGTTTCAAGGAAAATCGTTACAATTCGTTTAGCCCCGCGCGCGCTTCATCAAACGCAATTCGACCCACACGGCATCTGGCCGCTGTCACCGGCGCGACCGTTTCGACTCGGGGCGTTAATCAGGCTCGAGGACTCGCTCAGCGTTGCATCGCCTGGAAAATGATCGGGCCAGCCTCGGCCATTATCTCGCCAAGGATTTCGGACAGTGGCTTCGCCGGCATCGCGAGCTTTTCGGTCAGGTTTGTCATCACCGAGAGGTAGCGTTCTTTCATGTCGGGGCTGATGGATTCGAGGCGCACGGTCTCCATGACTTCGACGAAGCGGCGATGGACCTCAAGAATTGCTAAATCGGTCGGGTCGGTAAATTTCTTTGACGAACGCGCCATTACGGTATCCTCGCGCTGCGATATGCGGTCGGTGGGAAATATATCACGGGCCGGCTTCCAATCGATGCGCCGATTCTCGTCCCCGCGGGATTCAAAACAAAAAACGCCGCGTATTGATGCTGATCAGCAGGCCCATCGCGGCCATCATCAGGATTAGCGATGAGCCGCCGTAACTTACCAATGGCAGTGTGATCCCCACGACAGGAAGCATGCCGGTCGCCATCCCGATATTTATCGCAACCTGCCAGAAGACAATCGCAACCAGGCCGATCGCGAGCAGGGCGCCAAACCGATCGCGTGCGTGGCGGGCGATCCACGCACCGCGCAGAATCAGCGCGGCGTAAAGCGCGAGCAGCGTCAGCGTGCCGACCAGGCCGAATTCCTCGGCGAAAACGGCGAAGAAGAAATCGGTGCTTTGCTCGGGGAGAAAATTCAGCCGCGCCTGGGTGCCCTTCAAAAATCCCTTGCCCGTCGGTCCGCCCGCGCCGATCGCGATTTCACTCTGGATAATGTGATAGCCCGAACCCAACGGGTCCGCTTGCGGATTGATGAAGCTTACGAGGCGCTGGCGCTGATAGGGTTTCAGGTAGTGCCAGCTAAGCGGCGCTGCACACATCGCGGCGATGAGCAGCACCATCATCGTGCGCCAGTTCAGTCCGCTGACGAAGACCAGCGTAACGGTGATCAATACGAGGATCAGCCCGGTGCCAAGGTCGGGCTGCTTGAGCACTAGCAGGACCGGTGCACCGAGAAGAATCGCAGGGATGATCATCTGGCGCAGACTCCATCCGCCTTGCGGCGGCTCTTCGCGAAAGTACCGCACCATCACGAATACGACGGCGAGTTTGGCAAACTCGGAGGGTTCGAGATGAAAGAAGCCGAGATTGATCCATCGGCGCGATCCGCCGGTCGAATGCCCGATTACCTGCACGGCGATCAGCAGCCCAAGCGCGATCACGTAAATCGGGTAAGCGTATGTCTGTAACGCGCGGTAGTCGAACAGCACCGCCGCAAGCATGATTGCCGCGCCAACCGCGATCCAGATCATCTGGCGCACGACGAGCGGATCGAGATGCTTGTGCGGACCGCCGTATGATGCGCTCATCACGCTCAGCAGCCCGATCGCCGCCAACGCGATGACGATCCAGAAGACCGTCCAGTCGAAATGCAGGACGAGGCGGCGATCGATAGTGGGCACAGGCCTAACGTGCGGCGCCGGAAACGGCGCCTGGGGAGTCTTCGGCGAGCACGCGCGCGATCGCAGTCTTCGGCGTCCGCTCTTCGTCGCGCGTCAAGTCGGGAGCCGCGGGCGGCGGATAAAGCTCGAAGAATCGCTTCATGACCGATGCTATCGCGGGCGCTGCCGCGCTGCCCCCGTGGCCGCCATGCTCGACGAGGCAGGCGACCGCGATCTGCGGATGCTCCTTGGGCGCGAACGCGATGAACCACGCATTATCGCGGAACTTCTCAGGCATCTTGGCTTCGTCTTCCCCTGCGGTGAGGCTGCCCTTGTCGCCGACAACCTGTGCGGTTCCGCTCTTGCCGCACACCGTGATTCCCGGCAGCGCGGCTTTGTGGCCGGTGCCGCCGGGACCGTTGACCACGTCGGCCATCGCGTCCCTGACGATTTCGAGGTTATCAGCCGAGATCGGTATGCGTTGCTCGACGACCGGGGGATAGGATTTGGCAACGCCGCCGTCGAGTCCTTCGACTTCCTTTACGAACCTTGGCTGATAGCGGATACCGCCGTTGGCGACTTCCGCCGCGAGGCCCGCCAGCTGCAGCGGAGTGGCGGCTACGTAGCCCTGTCCGATCGCGACTG
>JAJZAG010000260.1 GCA_021799555.1 Deltaproteobacteria bacterium
CCGCGCGCGTCCGAGCAGTACTTCTTCAGATGAGATAACCGGCTCGAGATCGCCATCCTGATGAAACAGGTCCGAGCAGAACAGCGTGCGGGTCGATTCCTCGAACAGATGGCCCGCCTCCCAGCAGTGCGGCAGATGCGGCGTGCGAACGAAGCAAAAGCGCTTGGCCCCCGTTGTAATCCGCTCGCCGTCCTGGAGTCCGCGAGCGGGGCGGATTGCGGAATCGTTCACGCTCACCATCGCGCCTACAAAGCTGCACAGCGGCAGCGCGTTTGGCGCGATCGCGAGGAACTCGTTGAGCGCGCCGCACTCATCCGCCTCGAAGTGGCTGAACGAAATCCATCGCAGCGTGGACGGATCAATCAGCGTCGCGATCGCGTCGCGAACCGTGGCAAATGTCGCCCTCATACCGGTGTGGTAGAGTAGCGGTTCCCGATCGCGCACCAGGAACTGGTTGAATTGCAAATTCAGCGTCGAATCGTAAGAACAGAGTCGAAAGATATCCGGAGCGATTTCTGTAATCGTGCTCATCTTCGCGACCCCCATTCATTCCAATAAGTGCGCTCTCGAGCCGGCGCCCGCCGCGCCGGCTTGAAATCAGCGCCCGTGAAGTGGCCTACCGGCAACATCGCTACGACAGTAACCGACGGAGGAATCTCCAATACTTCGGCTACCTCGCGTTCAAAGTTGTGAATCCAAAACGTGACCAGACAGGAGCCGATACCGCGAGCGCGCAACCCGAGCATCAGCGACCACGTCGCCGGCATGATCGAGCCGTAAAATGAGGCCTGCGCCCCAGATCCGGAGTTTTCCACACGGCCTTTCGCGCACGCAAAAATCAACATTGGAACGCGGTCAAGATTAACCGCCAAGTGCTCGCCATCGCTAAACAATCGCTGCTGTGCGCGATAGCGAGCATCCGCCGAGTTTTCCGCACGTATTCCAGCCAGGTATGGATCAAGCGGATACCTGCCCGTACGAAGGCCCGCGCCCGCCTTCTGAATTATCGATGCAATCTGTTTGCGTTTTTCCAGGCTGTTCACGACCACGAAATGCGCAGTTTCGCCATAGAGACCCGTCGGCGCCTGCAAGGCGACCTCGATGCATCGCTCGATCACCTCGGTATCCACCGTGCGGCTAAGGTCGAGCCGCCTTCGTACGGCGCGCGTCGTGGTCAGGACATGATCCACACTTTCGAGATCGATATCGCCAACCTCCATAGTCAGCTCCCGAGTGAAAGTTTTTTAGGGTGAAGCGCCCTTGGTTCGCCCCAGTTGCAGAGCCAAGGCTGGCGCGGCCGTCGCCCCGGTCAGCCGATCGCGCGCCAGGGCGAGCAGCGCATCAGCGATAGTTTGCGCGGCGTCCTCCACCGCAGCGCGCCCGTTTCGAGTGAGTCGTTGCCAGGCAGGAAAGTCGAGCAGAACCTCCGCCACCGCAACCAGCTTTTGCGGCGGTCGAGGACCGAAATCCGGTTCGAGCGCCTCGGCAATGAGGCGGCGGCGCAATGCAGCCGCCTGCTTAACCAGATCTTGGAGTGGGCGCACCAGGACGGCTTCGTGAACCGCCCAGCGGAGCCACGGAGCTCGGCAACGGTAGCTGGCAAACAGCGCCGCGGCCAGCGCGCGCAGCCGCGACTCCAGATCCATGCTGTCCGAAAATATCCCGGCGTCGAGCGCAGGACCCGCGGAGACGACTTTGCGGGTGCACGCGGCGAGTAGCTCCCGCTGCGTGGGGAAGTGGTTGTACACGGTGGGGATCGCGACATCGGCGAGTTTGGCGATCATCGCGTAGGTGGTGCCGGTCACGCCGCGCTCGGCATGCAGTTTCACGACTGCGTCGAGGATGCGCGCGCGGGTTTTGGCCGCCGCTAATTCGCGGGCTCGAGCGCGATATCGCCGCGGAGGCATAATAATGAATTTATAATAAAGCCAATATTAATGCCAAGCCTCTTGCTAATGCGCGGAACCTCCCGCTTCCGCGACTCGTCATAGATCGACCCGGCGAAATTCGCTGGCGCGCGCTTCGGAGAAGAACCGCCGCATCCGTTTCATCTCGCGAACGCCATCAAGGCGAAAAACTGCTGTGATTCGCCGCGAAATATTCCGGAGGGTTCGATCGCCAACAACGCGCGCCGCAGATCGCGTTCGAATGCTGTGGCGCGGTCGCCGAGGAGCCTGCGATTGCAGAACGACATCGAGTAGAGATTGCCGATAATCGATTCAACCGTCCATTGCAGCGCGAACAACTCCGCGTGCTCGATCAAGCCTGTGAAACGGGAACCCCGCAAATACGCCTCGTGGAGCTGCTCCGGCGCAGGTGACGGGCCGTCCCAAGGCATCGCGATCTCGCCCAGGTAATTCCGCACCACCCCGCAGGCAGCCGCGCGCCACGGCGTCATCGGCGGTATAGGAAGCGGCACGCCGCGCCCCATGATTGCCACCCCGCCGCCGGCGCCCAGCAGGTCGTAGAGCGCTTCCAGCGTCCGCCGGCGATCCATCCGGTGGAACGATTCGCCCATCGTCACGAGCCGGAAGCGTCCCAGAGCCGGACTCAGCTCCTCTGAACTGCCAAGCTCCCAGTCGATGTTCCCAACTCCTGCGCGCCGGGCTAAGGAGCTTCCTTCTTCGAGCATGTCGGGTTCAGGATCCATCGCGACGACGCGCTCGAAAAGATGAGCAATCGGGATCGCGATGGAGCCGGGACCGGTCCCGAGATCGAGCAGTGTGCCGGTTCCGTCCAATTGGAACGTTTCTCGCAAAATTTTGACCATCACAGCGGGATACGGCGGGCGATAGCGCGAGTAGTAGTGCGCCGCGCCTTGGTATTCGCGCTCCGCGTCGGTCCCGATGCTCATGGCTTTTCCAAACTCGGCATCCAGAATCCCAATATCCGTACAGGGGCGGTAGCGTCTGACCGCCAAATGCGCTGAGTAGCACCCCGTCTATACCATCGGCGGTCTATCAAGATTTATCCCCGTCATTCGTGATCGTTTAGCGAGCGCGCCACGCTAGCTATCTCTGCAGATGCCATTCCTCATTAATCTGATCGCCGTTGGTGTTGCTTAGCAATGCGAGTTCGCCGTGCTGCGCGATCGCGAGCGCCTGGGTATAACTGCCGCCGGTGCATCCGGTGCTCGAGGTGCTGAAGGTTATCGAGTCTGTTCCGCTGCCGTCGGGATTGATCGTATAAGTGCCCACGATTTCCGCATCACACGGCGTTGTATCGACGGTGTAGGTTTCGTGACCGCTGAGGTTTCCCCGGCCGTCAGCAACAAAGATCCCCGTGCCTGTGATGGGCAACAGTCCGTCGCTCGAATTGATCTGGCCCGAGAAGATGCCGGCGTAACTGCCTTTTAGGCGGTTCCGCGGAGATCCGCCGTTTGCCCTCGCATTTGCGCCTCCTGCCCCGCAGATAGTTAGCGCCGCGAGTGCGACAAGGGCCCCGAATGCTGCATGCCTCATGACTGTTAGCTCCTCCTGATGATAAGTACGGCAGCGTAACCGACATTTCCAACTTGTGCACGCAGTCGGGCTCGCGCCGAGCGCGCGCGCTACGCGCTGCCGTGACCGCATCCGACCCGGCGCCCGCCTTTAGCCTGGTTGTTTCAGTCGCCGAGTATTGGGTTTTTGCCGGGAAGAGCAGTGTTTCTGCAGCCCGCGAGCTGAAGGTGTCCGAGGCTCAAGGATGCGGTTATTATCCCCTGATGGACTCAAGACTCGCTATCGCTGGAAGCGTGAAACCTCGCAAATGGAAAACTCTGCATTCCGAGACTGTATATCGCACGCCGATCTTTGATCTTGAACGGCGGCGCGCTTCGCATCCGCGGCGCGGCGAGCGTGACTTCTATGTTCTCAGCGCCACCGACTGGATCAATATCATTCCGCTGACGCGCGATCGGCGCGTCGTTATGGTGCGGCAGTTCCGGCACGGGATTGCCGACCTGACCCTCGAGGTTCCGGGCGGGATGGTCGATCTCACCGATGAGTCGCCGATGCATGCGGCGCGGCGCGAGATGATCGAGGAGACCGGCTACGACTCCGGCACAATCCTCGCGCTGGGCAAGGTGCATCCGAACCCCGCGATCGAATCGAACGTCTGCCACTCGTTCTTTGCGCGCGACGTCACCCTCGGCAAAAAGCCCGCCGAGCTGGGCGCCGAGGAAACCGGCGTCGAACTGGTGCCGCTTGCCGATATCAAGGGGATGATCAAAAGCGGCGAGATCATGCACGCGCTGACAATCGCGGCATTTTCATTCTTCCACCTCTACAACCCGCCGCCGCGCCGCCGCTGACGCGCGCGCCGATCGGCGGGCCGGATTTCCGATACTCGCGCGGAGAGCATCCGACCTCGCGCCGGAACGCATTGATGAAGTTAGACAGATCGCTGAAGCCGACGTCGAAGGCGATATCGGTGACCGGCTCGGAAGTGTCTCTGAGAAACTCGAGCGCGTTGCGGATTCGCGTCTGGAGCAGGAAGCGGTACGGAGTGACTCCCGTCTCGCGCTTGAAGGTTCGCAAAAAGTGAAACGGGCTCATCTCAGCCGCCCGCGAAAGGGTCGCGAGGTCGAGTTCCTCGTGCGCGCGATTCTCGATCTCTGAAATCGCGGCCAGCACCCGCTCGCGCGTTCGAGGATTTTCTGGAATCGACGCCGATGCGCCGCGCGCCGCTCCCGCGCCCGCCTCCCCGAGTGTGAACTCGGCGAGCGCGATTCCAAGCTCGTCCAGGCCGAGCACGGAGGTTCCTTCGCGCATCCGCTCTTCGGCGCTATTCATGATCGCTTCGGCGCGCGGGCGCGGCGCGAGCACGTTTACCGCGAAGGGACGGTCCTCGGCACCGCGCCGTACCGACCCGGCAATCTCGTCGAAGGCGGCCCGCTCGAAATTAAACACCAGGCAAAAATCTCCGCCCGCGTGTTCGTGCGAGACTTCGTAGCGTTGTCCGGCGTTGCCGAGCAGCAGGAACCCGGTAGTCAGCAATTGCGCGCGGCTTCCGCCGCGAAACGAAAAAACCCCCGACCGCACGATCGCGATTGAGGTGTCTCCGAACCGCTCGTCCTCGGGCGGGTCGCCCGCCGCCGCGGCGCATCGGTACTCGCGTACCCGCACGATTGCGCCGCGCCCCGATTCGGAAGGCGTTTCCATCGAGCAATTTTTACCAAGTTTCCAATCCCCGTGACAGGCTAGATTTCGCGTGACGAGGATCCGCAAACGCGGCCGCGAAATTATTCGGGAGAAACACCAATGATCGACCATATCCAGCTTCGGGTTGCGAACTTCAACTTGAGCCGCAATTTCTACGCGCGCGCGCTTGAGCCGATCGGCTATCGCGCCGAGTATGACGACGCGAAGAGCAAGATGGCCGGATTCGGCGTCAAGGGCGCGATTGATCTGTGGATCGGCGAGGGCGCTCCCGCCACGCGCGCGCATAT
>JAJZAG010000261.1 GCA_021799555.1 Deltaproteobacteria bacterium
TCCGCGCGTCGCTTTCGTCGGCTATCGGGCCGTCAGACGGCCATAAAGTGTGCCCGAGCGACCTTTCGAAACGGAACCCAGGCAAAATCAAGCACCTAAATTGGTGGAGGCGGGGGGAATTGAACCCCCGTCCGAAGGCACTCCGGCAACGGCCACTACACGCTTAGTCCGCGATTTAATCTCGTCGCCCAGACGCCCGCGGACGGGCTTCCATGCGACCAGCCGCTTGTAATTTCGGGCAACCGTCCAACCGGCGTACGGCGGCGTCCTAGCCCACTAAATGACGCCCCGGCCCGCTGCCATGGGCGAGCAGCGGCGGGACGCTAGCGGCCCTTAGGCCGCCAGAGCGTAACCGTTATTGTCTGCGGGTAAATTTCGCAGTCCGCTTGTTTTACGGGCCAGCGGTGCCCGGCGTGCGACCATGGCCCTTATGACTCCGTCGAATCCAGTTCGCCCCCATCGAGATCTGGCGAATGACCCAAGAGCAAGGCCAGTCGGTACGGTTACGTTCATAATCTAAGGCCTGTGCGAAGCGCTCGCAACTGCCGGATTTTTCGCAATCGTCCGGCGCTCTGAAACCAGGGCCTTATATCGGAGCGCTGGCGCCGCTAGACTCTCACGCGCGATGGCGCGGGAAAACGGAAAACCCAAAAGCGGAGGAATCGACCTCGTCGTCGAGAACCGCAAGGCTCGCCACGACTTCTTTATCGAAGACACGGTCGAGGCCGGGATGGTCTTGACCGGCACCGAAGTGAAGTCGCTGCGCGCGCATAAGGCGAACCTTCGCGACAGTTATATCCGGGTCAAGAACGGCGAGGCATTCTTGAGCGGCGTTCATATCGGTGCGTACGCGCCGGCGGGACAGTTCAGCCACGCCGAGACGCGCGCGCGCAAACTTCTGCTGCATCGCCGCGAGATCGACCGCCTATGGGGTAGAGTGCGCGAGAGAGGCTACTCGATCGTTCCGCTCAAGATCTATTTCAAGGACGGCCGCGCCAAAGTCGAGATCGCGTTGGCCAAAGGCAAGCATGCCTATGACAAGCGCGAATCAATTGCGCGCAAGACCTCGCAGCGCGAGATCCAGCGGGCGCTCAAGAGCCGGAATCGATAAGCGCGATCCCCTCGCGCGCCGCGAGCGCGCGCATCCGCCCGCACAGCGATGTCATCGTGCGGACGCCACGTCCGAGTTCGTCGGGCGTACGGCAGGAACTTGCCAGTATCCGCGCGATCGCGGAATCGATTCCGCGCGGACGAATCGGCATCGAGCGCACGCCCGCCAGAGCGCCTTTTTCGTTTATCAGCCAGCGCCGATTTAGCGCGTACAGGACGATCGTTATGAAGCTTGCGGCGCGAAACAGGCATCCGCTCACATACATCACATCTCCGCGCAGCGCTGGCTTAAGCGCAATCCCAAGCTCGAAGGTGGCGTCGAACAGATGCTTGCGCACGATCGAGCGGCGCAGTTTCTCCGGATAACGCGCTACAAGCATCTTGAGGCGAGCCAACTGGCCCGCGCGATCGAAGAGGACCTGGCAGCAGTTCACCTCGCCTGCGTAAATTTGATTATGGAATCCGAACGGATGCCCGAGTTGAAAAACGGTCTTCGGATCGCCCGCGCGGCATTCATCGATCGCGGCGCGCACCGCGGCGAGATCGCGATAGAGAAAGTCCACATGGCGGCCGCCGATTTGAAGCCATCCGCCTCCATTCACGCCCGGGCCCCACGCGCCAAACGGCCCGACAAGGCCGGGCGCATGGCGATCGTCGAGGTCGCGTGCGGCGCGGCCGAGTTCGGCGATTTCAAACGGTTGGCGCGAATCGTAGTAGATTCCCAGATCGATATCGGAGTGCGCATCGGCGGTTCCGCGCGCGCGCGAGCCGCCGAGCACAATCGCGCGGACACCGCGCACGCGCGCGACGCGGGTGACGGAGCGCTCGAGTATCGCCGATACGGGAAGTTCCGTTTTCACGCGCGCAAATTAACGCGCCGCCTGACACAAGACAACGCCGCGCCCCGCGCTGTGTACCGGCGTTTCGTAGTAACGGTCACACGGCTCGATATGACAACCGCTGTCAATAGCGCAGATGCCGCCGTTGCCGGTTCACGCGCCGGATGGTTTCCTTATTCCAGATGGTCAGGATTTGTTCAGCTTGCGGAGCGTGGTCGCCCTCGAGGGCGTCATTCTGTACAGACTGTGGTAGCAGCCTGGTTACGGCGCCGCGAGAGTACTCTCAGATCGCCTATGCGCTCTCGCAGCCGGTTGGCGAGTT
The DNA here is from genome assembly GCA_021799555.1 of Deltaproteobacteria bacterium. Classification (GTDB taxonomy): domain Bacteria; phylum Desulfobacterota; class Binatia; order Binatales; family Binataceae; genus JBARDN01. Next base: position 2,272 of record JAJZAG010000261.1, read on the forward strand.
CTGCGAGCTTCGCTGTCGCGCGTTTTTCAGCCATCGGTGGAAGGCCTACGGCGTTCTGCGCGGCGGCCGTTACTACTTCAACAATGAGGACCAAATCTGTCCGCGATGCGGCCGCCGGGCAGTGTCGGCGGCCGCCCAGACCGACCTCATGATACACGAACAGCGCAGATCGAATTTCTGGCTGACAATGATGTACCTTTTTCGGCGTTGAGCGCCGCGGCGGGAACCGAATCCTTCCGTCAGGCCGAAGGACTGGAACCGCCCGCGCCGGCCATCGCGCGCAGGCGTTCGATTCGTTTGTTCAGCGGCGGGTGCGTCGAAAACAAGTTGTCGAAGAAGCCCTCGTCGTCGTTTCTAAGTCCCTCGCGAGGGTTGATGATGAACAGATGCGCAGTGCCCGCCGTGCCTGCCTTGAGCGGGGACTCGACCTGCGCGATTTTTTCGAGCGCGCGCAGCAGGGCGCGAGGGTTTCGCGTGAACTCAACCGACGACGCGTCGGCGAGATACTCGCGCTGGCGCGACACCGCCATCGCCACCAATTGCGAAAGAATCGGCGCGAGCGCGGCCAGAATCAACACCGCGACAGCGAGCAGCGCTCCGCTGTCGTTGCCGCCGTTGGAATTTTCGCGCGAGCCGCGCCCGCCGCGCCCGCCCGTGAAAAACATCACCCGATACGCGAAGTCACTCAGCATCGCGATTCCGCCGACCATGACCGCAACCATCATCATCGTGCGAATATCGTAGTCGGCGATATGCGACATCTCGTGCCCGATCACACCCTGCAACTCTTCGCGATCCATCTGATCGATAAGCCCCTGCGTCACGCACAACACCGAATGACGCGGGTCGCGTCCGGTCGCAAACGCGTTGGGCGACGGATCGTCCATCACATATGCGGCGGGCACCGGAAGCCGCGCCGCGATCGCCATCTCGTTGATAACGTCAAGCACCGTCTTGTGCGCGGCCGAGTCGGGGGTCAGCGGGCGCGCGTGGACCGACATCAGAACCAGTGAAGCGCCGCCGTAGAAAGCAGTGATTGCTTGCACCGCGCCGAACGCGAGCGCGGCCGTTGTGAGCACCGGAAATCCGGTGGGCTGGCCGTTGATGATAGCGAAGGTTCCCGCCCACACGTCGAGCAGAAATCCGAGCACCGCAAGGATCGTCATCATCACCGCGACGAGGACTATCGTCTCGCGGCGATTGGTGGCTTCAAGCGCGCGGAAATCGGTCGCAGCCGGCGCCATCGTGTACGTTCCGAGCCCTCGCGGTTGCCGGCGTCAGGCGCGCGGCTCGCCCGGCGTGCTCGGGTTCGCGCCGCCAGCACCCGCGCCGCCAATCGACAGATCCACCTTTGGCACGGCCTGATCCTCGGGAGCGCCCTGGAAATATTCGGCCGGATGAAAGCCGAAGTTATTAGCAATAAGATTCGAGGGAAAAGACTGGACCCGCGTGTTCAGCGCGAGGACAACGTCATTGTACGCCTGGCGCGCGAAGGCGATCTGATTTTCAGTCGTCGTCAGCTCTTCCTGCAGCTTCAGAACGTTCTCATCGGATTTGAGCTGCGGATAATTTTCCATCACCGCCAGCAGCTTGCCGAGTCCTGCCGTAATCTGCGTCTCCGCCGCCATTCGCGAAGCCTGGTCCGGAGCGCTGACCGCCTTGGCGCGCGCCTCGACCACTTGCGTGAGAGTGTCGCGCTCAAACTGCATGTAACCTTTGACGGCTTCAATCAGATTCGGAATCAGATCGTGGCGGCGCTTGAGCTGCACATCGATCTGCCGCCACGAGTTGTCGACCTGGTTGCGAAGGCTCACCAGCGAGTTGTACGCCGCGACGATCCATCCGACGATCGCCAAAACGACCAGCAAGACTAGCACCGAGGACATCGTGTCTACTCCCTTGCGGGCGACAGCCTCGAGGTCTTGGCTTCGCCGGCTCGCGCGCCCCGCGGCCCGCGCACGCTTGCGTCACATGCGCGCGTCGTGACGACGGCGGATCGCGCGATGGCGGCGCGAGCGCCGCCATCGGCGGTTGGTTCCGAACTTAGTTCTCGAACTCGATCTTCACCTTCACCGGCTTGCTCTCGGGCCGTTTTGGCACCGTGACGGAGAGAACGCCGTCCTTGTACGAGGCGCGAATTCCCTCGTGCGCCGCGTCTTCAGGCAACTCGAACGCTCGACGTAGTTTACCGTACGCGCGCTCCGAAACGCGAACCGCTGCATCCTTTGACACCACGGGACGGACACGTTCGGCCTCGACAATCAGCGCGCCGTCTTCGATCCGGACATCGGCCGAATCCGCTTTCAGCCCCGGCATCTCGAAGTGGAAATGGTAACCCTCGTGGTCATCGATCACGTCGGCACGGGGTGTGATTGCGCGATCGGCACCCCGGTCGAGCTCGTTCAAAAGATGGTTCCATCCGTTGAAGAGCGCTGCGTTCGGTACAAATCCGTTGGTCATCCTGACTTCCATGCGAAACCTCCTGCCGGCGGGCGACGCCGGACGATTATGATTTTTTCAGCCGGCGGGCGCCGCGGAGCAGTGAGTTTTGGATCGGCAGCTTCCCGCCACTTTGCCACGCCTGTTACAGACAAAAAGATAAGTACGAAATGGTGGGCGTCAAGTCAGGCGATTGTGCGAATCCGCCGAAATTGTGGAAATCCCGACTTTCAGTCGGTATTGCGCGCTTGACCGGCCGCCTCGATCTCGGCCTCAAACCGCCGCGCCATCCGATGATCCCCCAGCGACTCGGCCAGCTCGCGGCCCGCCTTCAGCGTTTCGACGGCGCGCGCTATGTTGCCCTTGGCGAGAAAGCTGCCAGCCTTGCGAAACGCACGCGCATAGCGCTGGCCCTTTTCGGCGGCATCCATGAGGTGAGTATTGGACGCGCAAACAGTTGACGCAATCATGGGCGGCGCGATTCGCGTCGCTCAGCCGCGCCGCGGCTATCGCGTTTCGATCGAGGCGGTGCTGCTCGCGCGCTTCGCCACCGTAAAGCCGCGCGACCGAGCGCTCGACCTGGGCGCGGGATGCGGCGTCGTAGCGATCGCGCTCGCGAGCCTGCGCGGCGCGAAGCAGGTCGTCGCGCTCGAGATTCAGCCCGCGATGGCGGCGCTCGCGGAACGCAACGC
>JAJZAG010000262.1 GCA_021799555.1 Deltaproteobacteria bacterium
GCGATAAGCCCACCATAGCAGCCCGAAAAAAAAGGGCGGCCCGGATGGACCGCCCTTTTGGCATACTCAATCAATCGGTCAGCCGACTTCCTTGCCTACCACTGATATGAAGCTTACGCAGCGGCCCGGGGCGCCGCCGAGGTTATGGGTCAGGCCTAGCTTGGGATTCTTGATCTGGCGCGGGCCGGCTTCGCCGCGGAACTGCAGCCACATTTCGTACATCATGCGCAGGCCCGATGCGCCGATCGGATGGCCGAATGACTTAAGGCCGCCGTCCGGATTCACCGGCAGCTTGCCGTCGAGGTCAAAATATCCGTCCATCACATCCTGCCATGCGGTGCCGCGCTTACTGAAGCCGAGATCCTCGTAGAGCACGAGTTCGGTGGGCGTGAAGCAATCGTGGACTTCAGCCATGCTGACTTGTGCGCGCGCGTCGGTGATTCCGGCCTGCGCGTACGCATCCTTGGCGGAAGCGACGACTTCGCGGAAGGTCGTGAAGTCGTAGTCCTGCGAAAGCGGACCTTCGGCTGGTCCCGCAACGAAAGACAGCGCCTTGATGTAGATCGGATTCTTGCAGTACTTGTGTGCGTCCTCGGCGCGAACGATTATCGCGGCCGCCGAGCCGTCGGAGACGCCGGAGCAATCCATGATTCCGAGCGGGTCGGCGATTTTGGGGGAGTTCTTGATCGCCTCGATCGACACTTCTTTCTGGAATTGCGCCTTGGGATTCTTCGCGCCGTTTTTGTGATTTTTCCACGCGATCCGCGACAGAACGTCCTTGCCCTTGTCGGGATCGAGTCCATACTTCTTGAAGTAGGCGGGCGCGAGCAGCGAGAACGACGCGGGTGCCGTCATGCTGCCCTCTGTGCCGTCGTTGGGCGGCGCGGACATCACCAGTCCCGAGTACCCCGAGTCCTTGAGCTTCTCGACTCCGATCGCCATCACGATATCGAACGCGCCCGACGCAACCGCATAGCAAGCCTGGCGCATCGCCTCCGAGCCTGTGGCGCACATGTTCTCGACGCGGGTGACGGGCTTGTACTGAATCTTAAGCGGCTCGGACAGGGTCAGGCCTGAGACTCCCGAGCCCATCGTGCCAAGCCAGTAGGCGTCGATATCGTCGGGATTAACGCCAGCCGACGCGTAGGCTTCGTACGCGGCCTCGCACAGGAGATCTTCGGGGCCTTTGTCCCAATGCTCTCCGAACTTGGTGCATCCCATTCCGATGATCGCGACGCGATCCTTGATTCCTCGACTTGCCATGTAACGTTCTCCTCGCGCCTAGCGCTTGGGCCGTGCCTTCCAGAAATAGTTGTGAACGCCGTCGGCAGTAAAGAGGCGGCGAAAGGTCATTTCCACTTCGTCGCCGATCGCGACCTTCGCGGGCTCGCAATCGGTCATCTCGCACAGAAAGCGTCCACCGCCCTCGAAGTCTATCACGACATTGACCGTAGGGGGATTCAGCGAATAGGCCAGCCGGTCGATCGCATAAGTGGCGATCCGCGCGGTCCGGTCGGCGAACGCGTACGGCTCCATCTTGTCGAAGGCGCGGCATTTGACGCATACCCGCTGCGGCGGAAGCTGCGGCGTTCCGCACGCGGTGCACTTCGACCCGATGAACCCGAACTTCCAGTCGCCGGATCGCAGCATCGGCGGTCCCGCCGGCCGTTCGGGGTCAGGCCGGCGCGGAGGTTCGGTCGGCAAAATTTCGCGCCATTTCAGATAGTTGCCGTAGGTGACGTCACCCTTGGATTCGATTTGCATTCCAACCGAGCGCACGGGCTTGAAGCTCACTACGGCAGGCGTCGCGCGCAGAAGAATCGCGTCGGCGCCGTCGGCCACCGAGGCGAGCAGCACGCGCTCGCCGGGTTTGAGCGATGGCAGCACCGCGGCAAGCATCAGGCCCGGATGCGCAGCGCCGGTCTGACCGACGGTCAGCGCGAAGTTGTCGCCGAGTTTGGCTGGGTCGATCTTCATCCCGCGGATAATCTCGTCGGCAGCGCGCGGATTTGGCGCGTCAACGATCACTCTTGCCAAATCGCCAGGGGCGACTTTCGCTTTCGTCAGGACGTCCGTAATCGCCTTGGAGAGAAGGGGAGCTTGCGTCTGAGTCAGCGAAAAGCGTTCTTCCCACGAATGCCCGAACCGTTCGCCGGGCGCCCGCCAAGTATCGAGATACTCGCGCGTGAGCGAGGCGGTCGCCTCGATTTCTGCGATGACGTGCTCGGTGCCCATCACGAAGGCGACCGCGCCGTCTCCGTTTTGCTGCTCGGCTTTGCCTTCGGGAGCGCCGAGACGGGCGTCGCCGATCGCAACAACGGCGTTGGATTTCGAGCCGGAGGCCGCGTCGGCGCCTTGCAGGATTGCGGAGATTCCGGCGCGCACTGAGCCGGTCAGATCGACCGCGCGAATATTGGACGGCATCCGGGTGGCCGCGGCGATAATCGCGGCATTGAGTTTTTCACCGTAGGGCGGGGTCGTGGTTGCGAACAGAAGCGCTCCGATTGGCGAAGGCGGTGCGGCCTTGAGCGCGTCGCGCACCGCCTCAACCGCCATCGAAGCCGAGTCTTCATCGAAGCTCGCGACCGAGCGCTCACCCTTCGAGGCAGCTCCCCCCAGCATCGCCGCGATTGCGGAACGCTTGAGCCGCCGGTACGGAACATAAGAACCGTATGAAACAATTCCAGCCATGCAGCGCATTAAATGCCCTAAAGCGATCGTTCGTCAACCCGTAGCCGCAGCGATAAACTAGTCATGCCGACGACGCAAAACTTGGCCTCTATCCTCAGGCTCGGAAAAGCCTTATCATAAGGACATAACGCTCGGATGCCTTCCTGTACTCAGACCCGGGATGGTCCCGGGGTCTCTGTTCGATAGCTTCCCGGCATTTACTGATGGAGGGGCACTTAATGCCCAGCAAATTGTATGTAGGCAATCTTGCCTACTCGGTTACCAGCCATGATCTCGAGGATCTGTTCGCACAAGCCGGTTCGGTGCAGAGCGCCGCGGTTATCACGGACAAGTTTTCGGGACAGTCGAAGGGATTCGGCTTCGTCGAGATGTCGACGCCGGAGGAAGCTGCAAAGGCGATCCAGCTCTTGAACGAGACTGAACTCAAAGGACGCAATATCCGCGTCAACGAGGCCAAGCCGCGTGAATCCGGATTCGGCGGGGGCGGCGGTGGTGGCGGAGGTCGTCGCGGTGGCGGTGGTGGCGGTGGCGGAGAGCGCCGCGGTGGTGGCGGCGGAAATCGCTGGTAAGATCGATCACAACTGGGCGGGCAGGTAATGCCCGCCCAGTCATTTCCGAGAAAGCGGGCGCCGAGCGTGCGGGGTTGCGAAACCGTGGCCCTGTTCCGCGCTGGCGCGAGCGCGTTTTATCGATGGAGGTTGCACAGTGCCCAGAGTCTATGTTGGAAACCTGGCCGAATCGGTTACGCGCGACGACCTGACGACGCTCTTCTCCCGGGTCGGCAAAGTTGGCGGAGCGCTGATTATCACCGACAAGCTCTCGGGCGTTTCGCGAGGCTTCGGCTTCGTCGAAATGATCGAAGTTGACGACGCGATCAACGCGTCGCATTTCTTTAACGACACGGAATTCGGCGGACGCAAGCTGCAAGTAGATCAGTATCGTCCCAAAGACGAAACCGTTGCCAAGAGCGTACGCAAACGGCGCTAACCTACGCACGCACGCAAGCGCGGCATTATCCAGTATGAATTTCTCGGCCTACCGGCGGATAATGACAGCGCCTGCGCGGATTCCAGAAACTTCCTAACGACGGCCCCGGAGGTATCATGCAGTCGGAACCGATCTCGGCGTGGCGAACCCACGAATGGAAGGTGCGCACCCTTGAATCGATTGTCGCAGGCGGCGGTTCGCGGCTCGGCTTCACCTGTCGGGGATGCGGTAAGACTTTCAATCACAACACGATTAATCGGCGCACCTGGGCCGTGGATACGCAAGGAGTGGCGCTCACCGACGACGTGACTGCGCGTTGGCTTAAGAGCGAATGCCTGCATCATCCGATCCTGGCTGATGACGACGACCGCAAGCAGATAAAATATCCAACCGGCACCGCGGCGCAATCGTAGGCGTAACCAGGCTTACGCCTTGGCCGGTTCTGGACGCGCGGCGCGCGCTCGCAAACCGTGCGTGTTCCTCCGCTAAGGTCCGCGAGCAACTGACCGCCGTCACCGCCATAGACCGGGAGCCGCGACTAGGGTCGCGGCTCCCGCTAGATTATGCCTCGCGCGGGAAGCGCGATCGCCCAAGGGCGATGTAGCACGGCACCTGCGCCATCGAGACGAGCCCGGCGAGTTGCCAAGTTACGCCGACGCCGAGCACGTCAACCAGCTTGCCCTGCACCGGTTGGCCTACGGTGCCGCCGAGCGTCGCCATCGTGCTGCCGAATGAGAGCAGCGTCGCGCGATTTTCGCCCTCTATGGATTCGTTGTACCAGGCGGCATACATCGGCCCGATTGCGCCGCTGGCGAGATGGATCAGCATCACCGCGGCGAGCGCGAACCACATCCTTGCGCCCGCGATTCCCGCGACGATTAGCGCCGCGCTCGCGATCATGCTCATTGCCGCGACAAAGCTCGGGCGCCGCTCCCATGTCAATGGCGCCCGTGCCGCGATCTCGGCGCCCGCCATCTGCATCAAGGTGATCGCGACAAATATCCAACCGACGATTGAAATTCGCGCATCGAAGCCCCGAGTGAAATACACTTGCCACTCGAGCCACCAGGCGGTCCACACCGACGCCGAGATCAGCCCGGCAATCGACAGGAGCCGCAGACTGCGCTCGGCAAATCCGAGCCGGGCCGAGTCGATGGCGCGGCGGCGGATCTCCGCGGCAATATGGATCGTCGGACGGCGGCGTCCCGCGCCTCGTTCCATCAGGATGAACGCGCCCGTTGCCGCGGCCGTCCATGCGAACGTGCCCAACAGGAACGGTAGCGCGATATCGATCTGAGCGACGTAGGCGCCAACAAGCGCCCCGCTCATTGCGGTGATCCGCATCAACTGGAATTGGCGCGAGAAGATGATGTCCTTGGGGCCCTGGAAGCCCGCAGCGTCGAGTGCGTCCACCATCCACGCGTCGATCGGTCCGTTGGCGAAAGTCGTGCCAAAACCCTCGAGAACTTCGGCGATGATGAACTGCCAGTAGTGATGCGACACGAAATAGAGCAGGAAGGCCGCGACATGAATCGCGCAGCCGATGACCGTTGCGGCGCGCCGCCCGACCGCGTCGCCGAATGCTCCTGTCGGCACGTCGGTCAGGAACATGACTACCAGGTACGAGGCCGCGACCGTGTTGGTCTGGAACTGGTTGAGGCCGCGCGCGCGCAGGAACAGCGGATAGACCGCAAAGATAAAGGACGGCGCGAGG
>JAJZAG010000018.1 GCA_021799555.1 Deltaproteobacteria bacterium
GAAGCCGTGCTGATCGTGGGCGGCGAGGCTGCAAAGCGCGACAACCGGATTTACTACCCGCTCCATCCCGAGCGCCGCAACGAACTCCCATGGAGCGAATGGTGGGAAAGCGTACCGAAACGCCGCCTGGGACCCCACGACGGAATGCCCAACGCCCTCCGCGCCCACTCGCCCAAGCAAACCCCTCGCACCCGCTCTAGAAGCAAAAGCTGACCGCCTCGACACCACGTCGATCGATTGAAACGATCGATGGCACGATCCAGAAGCGTCCCGCTCGCGGCCTGCACGCGCGCCACTCGGGACGTCTCGAGGACGGAACGGCTCTCGATTTGCGCGAGCCGGATCAGCCGATGGTGCCGCTCGCCCAGTCAGCCGGCGCTCTGCTCTGCCGAGGAGGCCCCGCGCTCGTGAAGCGATGCGCGAGTCCCACTTGCCACACGTTCTTTTATGACACCTCGAAGAATCACAACGGCCGCTGGCGCAGCAAGGCCTGCGGCAACCCCCTCAGAGTGGCAGCGCACTTCCGGCGTAAACGCGCGTCGCACTGATCGGCAGCCGCGCTCCGAGCGTGCGCTCCTTACTCGTTGGCATCAGCCACGAAGTCAGATTGCTAGTGGCGTCGGAAATGAGCCGATGTGCTCTGCTAGCCCTCACTCACGGCGGAAGCGTATAGAAATATCCACTCGGCTTCACGTCCTGTTCGGAAAGCCCCCACGGATTGCAAAACACCTCTTGCCCGCCTGATACCCTAGGCTTTCGCTTCCCATTTACCATCACCGAATGCACGATAAATAGCGCGGAGTTCTTGTGCTCTAAAGCGTGCTTCACTTCGTTGAGCGATAGCGACACTGACCGGCCATTCGCCTGGGTTCCCTTCACCTCGACGAAAAGGTGTTCGCCGCCTTGAGTGCAGAGGAAGTCGTAGCACTGGGTGCTGTGCATATCCTTCGGCTGGAGACCGAGATCGGTCAGCCTTTTGAGTGCCCACTTCATGGCATAGGTCTCGATCGCTGTACGGATTTGCGGGTTACTTTGGAACCCCGCATCCCTTTCGATTCCCATCTCGGCTGTAAGGGTGACCTCACTCTGGGTCTCGCTCTCAAGAGCGTCGGCAACCCCGTCCACATACCGAAGCGCCTCGTCCACCCAACCCAGGTCCGCTTTTTCCTGGCCATTCTCGTCGCAGGGATACCAAACGTTTGCCTGTCCTAGAGCGCCTCTTCCTGTTGGAATCCTGTGCAGGCGCCGGCTTTCAGGAAGTAGCTTTCCGCGGTCTTCGGCAGCCTCAGCGACGTAAGGAAAATTCTCTCCCCATGGCGACGAGCGAGGCTGGCGGAACAGAGTGGCGTCCCGATACCACCCGACTATGTACTGCCCGCCCCCATTCGGATTGCGCGCGACAAATATGAGTAGAACGCCGTCAAGCGCGTCGCCACGAAACCCGGGTTCAATCCTCTCTAACCGCACTTTCCCACCTGACGGTTGAAAGAAACCTCGAAGTTTGCCTTCAACGGGCAAAAAGTTGAAAACCTCCGCCCCAACATTCTTCCTGGTGTAGCTGCCTCCGCCTATCGGCTTTTCATCGTCGGCTGCTGAGCCTTTATAGCGCTTCATCCACCCGACTCGTGCAAAAAGAAATCGGCGCGACATTGCATTTAATCCTCCCCAGATCTATTGCCACCAATCCGCCAAATCGCAGGTGATCGTCGCCAGCGACAATCCGACAACCCGTCGGGAGTGCCGAGCTAGACGGCAACGTTGCTCGTCAGCCAGTTTCCACGAACGACTTCGAAACGCAAGGTTGCGCGTGCTGATCTTCCACATCCGCACCCTACCCGTGGAACGGGCTGCTTTTGACGGCCCATTGCGCCCCGCTTCTTTGCGGACATCCAAGGACATCGAACGGCATTTGCGTGGCACCTTCATCGGCCGAAAGACAATTTGCGGTGGTGGGCCATGGGCGGTTCTTTCATCTCGACGAGGGGGCGTTGTTCCGATGTCCGAGCTCCAGAATTCCGAAACCGTGTACGCCGAGGAGACCCTGCTTCTCGCCGGCTACCTGAAACCAAAAGACCTCGCAAAGGCGCTCGATGCTTCCAAGCGCACAATCGCGCGCTGGTATCATTTCCGGGAAGGTCTGCTGCGCGTCGAAATCGGGCGCGGGGGCTATTATCGCAGGGAATCCGCGATAGCGTGGATCGCGTCCTGCGAGCGTCTTGAGCGGTGCGCGGCGATCGCGAGCACGCGCGATGGACTCGTCACGCCTCACGATCGCTACGGGGCGGAACGACCTCAGCGCGCTTTCGGAACCTGGCGACGGCGACGATTGCAGCGGCGTCTTGCAATCGCAGTTCGAGTACTCGGGCATCTTCAATCAGTTGAACCCTTAGCAACCGCCGCGCAGACCGTACGTCCGGAAATTGGAATTCCCACGGCACCACTGCGCGCGAACTGGTGCCGCTGCTTTCCCGGCGCAACGCAAAAACACCCAACTCGTGACATTCCCGCGCGTTGGGCCGCCGCTCGAAATTTTCCGTCGCTCAGCTCTGCCGGACTGCGTGGCCATCTCTAAATGTTTATGCCCCGGACATTTCCAATGTTTATGACAACTGAGATACTTGGGCTTATGCGCGGGGGCGAAGTGTGCTATACTCCACCTTGTCGCGGCGGTCCGCAGTCGCGGCGGGAGACTTGAGGAGAGGAAAGATGAGCGATGCGGAAAAAGCCCTCCGAACCCATCGAAAAGCGAGAAAAAATCAGGAGCGACGCGGACTCTTCAGGGAATGGCCTGCTGAAAAATTCCTGAACGAAGCCATCTGTCAAACGTCGTTTCCGATCCGCTCGTGTGACGCCCGCGACTCCGGCTGCCTCCTCGGCCGCTGAGATGGGCGAGCACGTCGTCACTGTGATCGGCGCCGGACTGGCCGGTAGCGAGGCCGCATGGCAGCTCGCGCGGCGTGGAGTCCGCGTGCGCATCGTCGAGATGCGTCCGTCGCGAATGACCGAGGCGCATCGCACGGGCGGCTTCGCCGAGCTGGTCTGTTCGAACTCGCTGCGCAGCGCGAGTCTCGAGACCGCGGTCGGCGTGCTCAAGGAGGAGATGCGCCGGCTGGGCTCGCTCGTGATCGCGGCGGCCGATCGTGCGCGCGTACCGGCGGGATCGGCGCTGGCTGTCGATCGCGACGGCTTCTCTGCTTACATCACGGCGACGCTCGGAGCGCATCCGATGGTCGAGATCGTGCGCGCAGAGGCGGCCGTGCTTCCTGCCGGGCCCGCCATAATCGCGTCGGGGCCTCTGACCAGTCCCGCGCTTGGCGACGCGCTGAGCGCTCTAATCGGGCCGCGCAACCTGTACTTCTACGACGCGATCGCGCCGATCGTAGCGGCGGATTCAATCGACATGACCATTGCGTTTCGCGCCTCGCGCTATGGACGCGGCGGCGACGACTATATCAACTGCCCGATGACCGAGGCGGAGTACCGCGCGTTCGTCGCGGCGGTGATGGCGGCGGAGAAGGTCGCGCTGCATCCGTTCGAGAAGCCGGTGTACTTCGAAGGATGCATGCCGATCGAAGAGATGGCGCGGCGCGGGCCGATGACGCTCGCGTTCGGACCGATGCGGCCGGTGGGGCTCGTTAATCCGCACACGGGCGCGCGTCCGTTCGCGGTCGTGCAACTGCGCCAGGACGATCGCGAGGGGCGCATCTACAATATCGTAGGCTTTCAAACCAAGATGACGTACCCGGAGCAGCGCCGCGTGCTGCGGATGATTCCAGGACTGGCGCGCGCCGAGTTCGTGCGCCTTGGCTCGCTGCATCGCAACACCTTTATCGACTCGCCGCGCCTGCTCTTGCCGACGATGCAAGTGCGCGCGCGCGGCGACCTGTTCCTCGCGGGGCAGATGATCGGCGTCGAGGGTTACGTTGAATCCGCGGCGGCGGGAATCCTCGCCGCGATCAACGCGTCGCGTCTGATTACGAACCTTCCGCTCGTCGTGCCGCCGCGCGAGACCGCGCTCGGCTCCCTGGTCGCGTATGTGACCGACGCCGCACGCACGGACTTTCAGCCGATGAACGCCAACTTCGGCCTGATGCCGGAGCTCGGCACGCGCGCGCGCGGACCTGCGAAGAAAATCGCGATGGGCGAGCGGGCGCTCGCCGCGATCGACGGATGGATCGCCGCGCACGGCGTCGAGCCGCGCGGCGCCGAGCTTGCGGTGCGCGCGTCATGAAAGTCGGCGCGTTCGACGTGGGAACCAACACGGTGCTGATGCTCGCCGCCGAGATCGACGGTGCGGCGCGGCCGCGCGCGATTCTCGAATGCTCTCGAATCACGCGGCTTGGGCGTGGCGTGGATCGGACCGGCCGGCTCGATCCGGAATCCGCGGCCCGCACCCTTGAAGCGATCGCCGAGTTCGCCGCTCGCGGACGCGCGCTCGGCGTCGAACGCTTCGTCGCCGCGGGCACCGCGTCGCTGCGCGACGCCGCAAACGGGGCGGAGTTTATCGCGCAGGTGCGCGAGCGCGCGGGGGTCGAGCTCGAAATTATCAGCGGACTCGAAGAGGCGCGCCTTGCGCATCTCGCGGTGACGCGCGGACTCGCGCTCGATCCGGAGCTCGCGCTTCTGATCGTCGATGTCGGCGGCGGCTCGACCGAACTCATTCGCGCGCAACCGCATCGCGCGCTCGAGATGGTGAGCCTTCAGATCGGATCGGTGCGGATGACCGAACGCTACCTCCACGGCGACCCGCCGTCCCCGTGCGAGGTGCGCGAGATGACCGATGCGATCGCCGCCGCTCTGGAGGCCGCGCGCTGGGACTTCCGGCCGGCGAAGATGGTCGGAATCGCGGGAACCGTCACGACGATCTGCGCGGTCTCCCTCGCGATGGCCACGTACGATTCCGCGATCGTGCATGGCCGCACGCTGCCGCGCGCCGAGGTCGAGCGCGTCACCGAGTTGTTCGGCTCGCGGACGCTTGCCGAGCGCCGCGAACTTCCTGGACTGATCGAAGGCCGCGCCGACGTGATCTATGCGGGCGCGATGATCCTGCTGCGGGTGATGGATAGCTTCGGCGCGCGCGAAGTTATCGTCAGCGACCAGGGGGTGCGATGGGGCCTCATATGGCGCGAGGCGGATCGAATCACGGCGCTGCGCTGAATCTCGCGGCGGTTGCCGGGTGAGCGATTCTGCCATACTGATGACGCAAGAGGACACGGCGATGACCAAGGCGGAGATGATCGATGCGGTGACGCGGCTGTCGCACCAGCCACGCAAGTCGGTGGAGACCGCGATCGATCTCGCGTTCGAGCAGATCGCGCGATCGATCCGGCGCGACAAGCGCTTCTGGGTGCCGGGCTTCGGCACCTTCACGGTGCGGCGTCATCGCGCGCGCGCGGGGTACAATCCGCGCACCAAGTCGGCGATGACGATTCCGGCGATGCGGACGGTGGGCTTTCGCCCCGCGCCGCAATTGCGCAAAGGCCTCTGAGCCGCCGCAATCGCGCGAACCGTTGCTGCAAATGCGCAGAAGCTGGCCGCTAATCCTGATGCTCGCGATCGCGGCGGGCGCGTTTCTGCGCTTCGCCAATTTGGGCGCCAACGAAATGTCCGCCGACGAAGGTGCGACGTGGGCCGCCGCCGTGGCGCCCAACGTCGCGCAGGTGATCACGCTGGGCGAGAAACTCAATCCCGGCAAGATCGCCGCGCACGAAGTTCTGCTGCACGGATGGATCGCGATGTTTGGCGACGGGATCGAGGCGTTGCGCTCGCTGTCGGCGCTGTTCGGCACGATCGCGGTTGTGCTGGTGTTCTGGGTCTCGCGCGAGATGCTCGGATCGGTGGCGGAGGATGCGGGCGCGGGCGGCCGCGAAGATCGCGGCGCGAATCTGACCGCCGCGATCGCGGCGCTTCTCTTTGCGGTCAATCTGATCACGATCAAATACTCGCGCGAGCTCAGGATGTACTCGATGACGCTCGCGGCGTCGCTCGCGCAGATCGCCCTCTTCCTGCGCGCCGCGCGGCGCGGCGGAGTCGGCAACTACGCGGGCGCGGCCGCGCTGGCGGGGGCGGCGGTGACGGTCAACTTTTTCGCAATCCTGATTCCGGCCGCTGAAGGAATCTGGCTCGTATATCTGCTTGCGCGCGCGGGCCCGCGCCCGATGACCGAGGATGCGCGGCGCGTCGTTCGGCTCGCGATCGCGCTCGCGATCGGCGCGGTGGCGTTCGCGCCGCTGATCCTGATGGAGTTGCGCAATGGCTCGGCCGCGGTTTCGCGCGGGATGCTTAAGTGGGCCGAGCGCCCGCCTCTGTGGGAGCCGGTCGCCCTGTTCAACAAGGCCACCGGCACCTTCGCGTTTCCGCTCCTGGCGGCTCTGGCGGCGTACGGCGCGATTCGCGGATGGCGCCGCGCGCACGACGCGGTCGCATTCGCGCTGGTCTGGATGTGGGCGCCGATCGCGATGTTGATGATCGCGTCATACGCGATCACGCCGGTGCTGGTCGAGCGTTACGTGCTGTCGTGCTTCGTGCCGCTGTTCTTTCTGGCCGCGCTGGGAATCCGCCAGCTCGGCTCGAGCCGCGCGCTTGGCCTGGCGCTCGCCGCGGCGGTCGCGCTCTCGATAGGCCACGTCTATGGCTTCATGCGCAAGCCGCACGATATCCAATGGCGCGAGGCCGCCACGATCGCGCTTCAAAATCTCGCCCCCGGCGCCACGCTCGCGACGCGGCCGGCATACGCCGTCGAAGTGGTGCGCTATTATCTTCCCGCCGCCGAACGCGCGCGTGCGGAACGTGGCGGCGATTCGAGTATCGTGATCGTAGAAAACCGCAAACGCGGCAGCGGTTCGCTCACGGCGATCCGCCAGCAATATCCCGTCACGCTCGCGCGCGTGCGCGGGGTTGACGTCCTGTCGCGATGATATAGATCGATTGATGAATGAAGGAGCCGCAAAGATGCCTGAATCTACGCCCGATCCGACCTCGCTCAAGCGCGACCAGCGCGCGATGTGGGATGAAACCGCCGCAGGATGGAACAAATGGTGGCCCGTCTTCGAACGCGCCGCGCAAACCGTAAGCGACCGGCTCGTCGCGCTGGCGGGCGTTCGCCCCGGCGCGCGCGTGCTGGATATCGCGACCGGCAACGGTGAACCCGCGGTAACCGCCGCTCGCGCCGCGGGAGCTTCCGGCCATGTGGTGGCCGTCGATCAATCGCCCGGAATGCTCGCGATCGCACGCGAGCGGGCGAAGGCTCTGGGCCTCGCCAACCTGCAGTTTCTCGAATCCGACGCTGAGTCGATGAACCTTCCGGCCGCCAGCTTCGATGCTTGCGTGTGCCGATGGGGCCTGATGTTCATGCCCGATCTGACAGGCACGCTGAGGACGGTCCACCGCGCACTCAAGCCTGGGGCCGGTTTCGCCACCGCAGTCTGGAATTCGGGCGAGAAAGTTCCGATGATCTCGCTGGCGAGCGACGCGGTCCGCGAAATCGCCGGGATCAAGCCTCCGCCGCCAGGCGCGCTCGAACCTACGCGGCTTGCCGACACCTCGATTCTGAAGGCCGCGCTGGAAGCCGCGGGATTCCGCTCGATCGCGATCGAGCCCAGGATCGTCACGTTCGACTTCGCATCGCCGGAAGAATTTATCGCGTTCCGCAGCGAGGTCGGACGCGCACAGGCGATGATGGCAAAGCTGGAGCCGGAAGTGCGCGCGCGCGTGCGCGCCGCGATCGGCGAGGCGTCAAAGAAGTTCCAGGGCGCCGACGGACGCGTGCGTCTTCCGAGCGAAACGATCTGCTTTTCCGCGCGCGCCTGATGCACGAAGCTCAATTCCACGTTGCGCAACGTTCCGCTGGGGGTCATCGGATGCGCGGCGCCGCTTGGACGGCATCTCGATCTCGCCCTCAGGTCGAATCGCGACGCCCGCGAGTACGAGGACTTCTATCGTGACCGCGGTGATGCCGCCCGGGTGCTCGCCGCGTACCCGCACGACTACGTGATGCTTGATCCGGTTTCACCCGCAATGAAGTTAATGAAAGCGGCGCCGGGCTGGAAGTTGATATACCGCGACGACAATTCGCTGCTTTACGCGCGCAGCAGTTCTCCGGCAGCCGCGCTCCCGGGAATCCCGGTAAATGGAACCGCGCCTCCTTCGAGGTTTCGGTGAATTTACCGTAGTCCTATGAATAGCCACTCGCAGCGCGCACCGGGAGGCTCAGCAGCGCCGGTAAGAGAGTCAATGATTTGGTTTTCGCCCGCGCTGGTGCTTCTGACTATCGCGGTTCTCGACTCGTCCCGCTACGCCGATCCCGACCTGTATGGACATCTTCGCTTCGGCCAGCAGATTCTTCTCACTGGCCACGCCCCGCGAGTCGATCCGTACTCATATTCCATAACGGGTCTTGCGTGGGTCAGCCATGAATGGCTATCCGACGTGATAATCGCCTGGCTGTACAGCCATGGCGGCGCGGCCGGCCTCAAGTTGCTGAAACTTGGCTGCTCGGCCGGTCTCGTCGTAACGCTGCTGTTCGCGATGGAGGAGACGGGCGCGTCGGCGCTCGCACAATTTGCCATTCTTTTCGTCGCCGCGGTCCGGCTCTCCGCACAAATGCAGTTCCGGCCGCAGATCTTCACCTACCTGCTTCTGTCCGTAACCTTGCTCATGCTCGCGCGGGATACCTTTCGCGGTCACGCGCCGCTGTGGACGCTGCCGCCCATATTCGCGCTATGGGCTAATCTTCACGGTGGATTCGTGGTGGGGCTTGGAGCGATGGGCCTCTACGCCCTCGTGAGTGGCGCGCGGGCTATTTCCACCCACAACGGCGCGGCACGCCTGGTTCGCCTATGCGCAATCACGGCGGCTTGCGCGCTGGCGACTCTGCTTAATCCGTACGGGACGGCAATCTGGTTCAACGTCCTGCATACCGTGGGAAACCCCGCGATGCTGGAAGCGATCAGCGAATGGCAGCCGCTCTACCGCGCGACAATCACGCAATACCATGTCGCGCACATCCCATTTTTCTATGACCTTTCGCTATTTGGAATATTTATCGGCTTGGGTGTAGCTCTCGCGGCCGCGCCTTCGAGCGCCGACCTCGCACTTTCCGCGATTGCGGTCGTACTGATCGCCGCGGCGATCGCGCAGGTGCGTAACGTGCCACTCGGAATGATTGCTGCGATACCGCCGCTGGCGTATCACGCGACGCTCTGGTTCGAGGCGCACCAGGGCGGCCGTGCGCGATTCGCGCCGCCCCGCCGTCAGAGTCTAGCGGGACAGGCGGCTGTGACGGTAGTCGCGTTCGCTCTCGCGGCTGAAACAGGTCTCTTTTCGCCGCGTCTCGTTCCATCCGAAACGTACCCGGCCGGCGCGCTCGCATTCATGCGATCGCGAGATCTCTATGGAAACATACTGTGTAAATACTCGTGGAACGACTATTTAATTTTCCACGAAGCGCCCAAAGACCGAGTATTTATCGACAGTCGCTTTGAAATGGTCTATCCATCGCGGATTATCAACGCTTTTTTCAAGTTCTCGAGGGCGGCGCGTGACGCCGGACATACCTTGGCTGACTTCCCGAATGACTACGTGCTGATTGAGCCGAATACTTCCAGCGAACGCGTGATGGCGGGCGCCTCCGGGTGGAAACTCATATACAGCGATGGGAACTCGATGCTTTACGCGCCTCGCGGTTCGCGAGCCGCCGCGATCGCGGGCATCCCCGTGCGCGGGTCCGCAACTATCCCCGTCTTCCCGTAGCCGGGTTAATGACTATAGTGGCCTCGATGACAGCGCCGACCTCAAGTGTCAATGCCGGCGGCGGTTCGATCAGGCGTTCAGTCTCTCTTTGGCGCCGGATGCCAGGCGGCGTGCTGATCGCGATCGCGATTGCGGATTCACTACGCTATGCCGACCCCGACCTATGGGGCCACATCTGGTTCGGGAGCGCAGTCCTGCGTCTCGGCCATTTGGTATTGCATGATCCGTATTCGTATTCCGCACCCGGGCATATATGGCTAAATCACGAGTGGCTGTCCGAAGTAATCGAGGCCCTCGCATTCGAGGCAGCCGGCGTATTTGGCCTGAAATTGATGAAGCTTGCGATGACCGCCGCGACGATGGGATTCGTGGCGCTGGCCGAGGGCGAATCACAGGCGCCGATTTTCGCGCAGCTGAGTGTGTTGCTCGCGAGCGCGCTCGCGATTGCGCCGAGCATGCAGTTCCGTCCGCAGATTTTCACTTTTGCGCTATTCGCGGGACTGATGGCACTGTTAGCGCGCGATACGTACCGATCGGCGCTCAGATTGTGGATCGCGATTCCGGCGCTCGCGATTTGGGCCAATCTGCACGGCGGATTTATCATGGGTATTGCCGCGCTCGGGATCTACGCGGTCGCGGTCGTGGCGCGCGATACTATCCGCAGAGTAGGCATAGGGCATGCCGCGATGGTTGCCGGAGTAACGCTCGGTGGGATCGCCGCGACATTGGCGACACCATACGGATTCGGCACCTGGCGGGCAGTGAGTCACGCGCTCCGTAATCCATATACGCGGATCGTTATTGTCGATTGGCAGCCGCTTTTAGGGTCGCTCGAAATGTCGCTCGGCAACGGCATTATCGAGCTTGCTTACCGGATAATTCCACTCGCGATGATGGCGGCGACTGCGATCGCTGTGGCCATTTCACCAGACCTGGAAGATCTGCCGCTGCTGGCGATAGGGGGCGTGATGTGCACCGCCGCCTTTGTCGCGGTGCGCAACGTTCCGCTCGCGGTGCTTGCGATTTCGGCGCCGCTGGCGCGGCACGGCGCAATGGCGGCGGCTCGGCTCAGAAGTCGCAGCTATCATGAAGAACCAAGCGAGACGGCACGCGGATGGGCGATTAGTCAAATGGTATTTGGCGCAGCGGCTTTCACGATGCTGATCGCGTCGGGATTTTTTTCGAACCGGCTCACGTCGAGGGAGCATTATCCTTCGGGGGCGGTTGCGTTCATGAAATCGCACGACCTGCGCGGAAATATACTTGCCAATTTCCTATGGGGAGAATACCTGATCTGGCATATGTCGCCGGGGTCGAAGGTTTTCATTGACGGACGCTACGACACTGTTTATCCGCGCGACGTGCTGCTGCAGTTCATGTTATTTCACTTCGATCAACCGGGCAGAGGAGCGATTTTGGCGAAGTGGCCTAATGACTACATAATGCTGCCGCCCGACGATCGGGCAAATCGCGTGCTCAACCGCCATCCGGAGTGGAAGCTGATTTATCGCGACAAGAACACGCGGCTGTATGCGCCTGCGAGCTCTCCCGCCGCCACGATTCCCGGCATTCCAATCGCAGGGGTCAATCCGCCGACCTCGTTTCCCTGACGGCCGGTGCGGATATCGCCAGCCAGAGAGCTCTTCCGCATGGCCAAGGCGCCCGAGGCGGGAGCGGATTCGCCGCTATCGCGGCTGGCCAGGTCGATGATCCGGGGCTGTGGAAAACCGCGGGCAATGTGGTAGTAAAAGGGTTCGAAGCGCAGTCACGCGGTCGATGCGTGAACGGCGCCCATCTGAAATTGCCGAATTTTAAGGAGAGCTCGAATGAAAGCCGCCGTGTTTCATGGCCCCAAGCAGCCGCTCAGTATCGAAGATGTCGAGGTCGATAAGCCGCAGGATCGCGAAGTATTGATTCGCACCGTCGCCAGCGGAGTGTGCCACAGCGACCTGCACTTCGTCGATGGCCTTTACCCCTACATGGCGCCCGCGGTGCTCGGACACGAAGCCGCGGGAATCGTCGAGGAAGTCGGCCGTCAGGTTAGCTACGTCAAGCCCGGAGATCATGTGATCTCCTGCCTGAGCGTCTTTTGCGGTTACTGCGAGCAATGCATGTCGGGGCATCCGAACCGATGCTCGAACAAGGCCGCGACCCAGCGCGATCCGAAAGACAAACCGCGCCTGTCGCAAAAGGGCAAGCCGGTTTTCCAGTTCCTCGACATTTCGTCGTATTGCGAGCGAATGCTCTTACACGAGAACGCAATCGTGAAGATCAGCAACGACATCCCGCTTGATCGCGCCGCGCTGGTCGGATGCGGCGTCACCACTGGCGTCGGCGCCGTGCTTAACACGGCCAAAGTCGAGCCGGGCTCGACGGTGGCGGTATTCGGGTGCGGCGGCGTGGGACTGGCGGCAATTCAGGGGGCCCGGATCGCGGGTGCGCGCAAGATTATCGCGGTCGATATGTTCGAAGGAAAACTCGCGATGGCGAAGCGGCTTGGCGCGACCGATACCGTCGACGCCTCGTCGAGCGACCCAATTGACGAAATCAAGAAGCTGACCGGCGGCGGCGTCGATTACGCATTCGAGGCGATCGGTCTCAAAAAGGCGGCGGAGCAGGCGTTCAACGCGCTGAAGCCGGGCGGCACCGCGACCGTAATCGGGATGATCCCGGTGGGACAGAAGGTCGAACTCGACGGCTACATGTTTCTGACCGAGCGAAAGCTGCAGGGCAGCAACATGGGCTCGAACCGGTTCCGAATCGACATGCCGCGCTACCTCGATTTCTATCTCCAGGGTCGGCTCAAGCTCGACGAAATGATCAGCCGCCGCGGCAAGCTCGAGGACGTTAACGAAGCATTCCGCGCAATGAAGGCGGGCGAAGTCGCGCGCACCGTCCTGATGTTCGAATAACGCGTAGCGACTACGACACGAGGAGCATGAACAAAATGAAAGCAGCGATATATCACGGCCCCGGGCAGGCGCTCACGATCGAACAAGTCGAAATCGACAACCCCAAGGAGCGCGAGGTTCTGGTCCGCACCGTCGCCAGCGGCGTATGCCATAGCGATCTGCATTTCGTGGATGGACTCTATATGTGGCCGACGCCGGCGATTCTTGGGCACGAGGCGGCCGGGGTCGTCGAAAAGGTGGGCTCGCAAGTCACCTATCTCAAGCCCGGCGATCACGTGATTGCATGCTTGAGCGTCTTTTGCGGTTACTGCGAAGAATGCATGTCGGGCCATCCCAACCTGTGCTCGAACAAAGCCGCGACGCAACGCGCGCAGAGCGACAAGCCACGCCTGTCGCAGAAGGGCAAACTTGTAAATCAGTTCGCGGATCTCTCGGGATATGCCGAGCAGATGCTCGTGCATGAAAACGCGCTGGTGAAGATTGAAAACGACGTGCCGCTCGATCGCGCCGCACTAATCGGATGCGGCGTGATGACGGGCGTCGGCGCGGCGCTCAACACGGCGAAGGTCGCGCCCGGCTCGCAGGTCGCGGTGTTCGGCGCGGGCGGCGTCGGCCTCGCAATCATTCAAGGCGCGCGCGTGGCGGGCGCAAGAATGATCATCGCGGTCGATAAATTCAAGAACAAGCTCGAACTCGCAAAGAAACTTGGCGCAACGCACGCGGTCGATGCTTCCGCGGGAAATCCGGTCGACCAAATCCGCGCGCTGACCGGCGACGGCGTCGATTACTCTTTCGAAGCGATCGGACTCAAGGTCGCCGCCGAGCAGGCCTACGAATCCGTCCGGCCCGGCGGAATCGCGACGATCGTCGGGATGGTGCCGCTTGGGCAGAAGGTCGAAGTTGACGGCTTTTCGCTTCTGTTCGAGAAGCGCATCCAGGGATGCTTCATGGGGTCGAACCGTTTTCGGATCGACATGCCGCGGATCATCGATCTCTATCGCCAGGGCAGGATTGATCTGGACGACATGATCACGCGCCGCGGCAAGCTTGAAGACGTCAACGAGGCGTTCCGTGCGATGAAGGCCGGCGAGGTTGCGCGCACCGTGTTGATGTTCGAATAGAAGACGCTCTAACAAAGAGCAAAGCGTGCGGAGCCGGTCGGTCATACCGGCCGGCTTTTTTTGTGCGCCGCTTTCTTGACTGAAGGCGGATCGGCGCGCAAGTTCCGGTTATGAGGATTAAGGCGCTCGATCACGTCCAACTTGCGATGCCGCCGGGGCGCGAATCCGATGCCCGTGCTTTCTATTCCGGACTGCTTGAGATTCCCGAGACGCCCAAGCCTCCGGATCTGGCCAAACGGGGAGGATGCTGGTTTGAGCGCGGCGGGCTGAAGATTCATCTCGGCGTCGAAAAGGACTTCAGACCCGCGCGCAAGGCGCATCCCGCGCTGCTCGTCACGGACCTTCCGGCGCTGACGGAAAAGCTAAGGAGTGCTGGCTGCCGACTCGTTACCGATGAGCCGCTCGAGGGCTACGACAGGATTTATGTTGACGATCCGTTCGGCAATCGAATCGAGCTGATGGAGCCACGCGGCTAGATTAGGCGGAGCTCCTTCATCGCGGCCTTGAGCTTCTCGCACGCCGGCGCTGACATCGGCACCATCGGCAGCCTCACTTCGTTGGCGCACTTGCCCATCAGGGCGAGCGCCTGCTTGACCGGGATCGGGTTGGTTTCGATAAATAGCGCGCGCAGCACCGGCAGCATCCGGTAGTGCAATTCGCGCGCTCGGGCGAAATCGCCGCTTAATCCCGCCGCCGCAAGCTCGTGCATCTGACGCGGCATCACATTCGACGCGGTCGAGATCACGCCCTTTCCGCCAAGCGCCATAATCGGAACCGTCAACGCATCATCGCCGGACAAAATGGTCAGGCGGCCGCCGCACATCCGGATGATATCCGAAACCTGATCCATCGAGCCCGACGCTTCCTTGACGCCGACGATGTTATTGATTTCTGCGAGGCGCGCGAAAGTCTCGGGCGCGATGTTCGAGGCAGTGCGACCGGGAATATTGTAAACAATCAGCGGCAGATCGACGTGGGCGGCGATCAGCTTGTAGTGCTTGAAGATGCCCTCCTGCGTCGGTTTGTTGTAATAGGGCGAAATAAGCAGCGCGCCGTCGGCGCCCATCGCGCGCGCCGACGCGGTCAATCGAATCGCCTCGGCGGTAGCGTTCGAGCCAGTGCCCGCGATAACCGGTACGCGCTTGCGAGTCTGCTCGATCGTGATCTTGATCACGCGTTCGTGCTCTTCGTGAGTCAGCGTGGCCGACTCGCCGGTCGAGCCGCACGGCACGAGCGCATCGACGCCGTTTGCGATCTGCCATTCGATAAGATCGCGCAACGCGGGTTCGTCCACGGCGCCGTCGCGAAACGGCGTGATGATTGCAGTCAGCGCTCCGTTGAACATCTGCGGACCCTCCGCGCTTAATCGTTGACGGCAACCATCCCGGCGGCGCCGAGATCGATCGCGCCCGTGAAAACTTCGACGGCGTTGCCGGTCATCAGGACATGGTTGGCGCCGGCGCCACGCTCGCGCCACTCGATTTCAAGATTGCCGCCGCGCAACTCCACCGTCGCTTTGCGTTCCGCGCGACCGGTCAGGACCGCGGCGACCAGTGCCGCGCACGCTCCGGTGCCGCAAGCGAGCGTCTCGCCCGACCCGCGCTCCCATACGCGCATCTTCAGATGGGTACGCGAGATAGGCTGGATAAATTCCGCATTCACGCGGCGCGGGAAGAACGGGTGCGTTTCGAAAAGGCGTCCGAGCCGCGCAAATTCCGACACCTCGAGCTTGTGGATCGCGTCGTCTCGCGTAAAGACGACGCAATGCGGATTTCCCATCGACACCGCGGTGATCGTCTCGCGGCGTCCTGCGATCTCAAGCGGGTAGTCAACAATCGAGCCGGCGGCGGCGACGGGGATTTCCCGGCCCTCGAGGATCGGCTCGCCCATATCGACGGTTGCGCCAGTTATAGTGCCGGATTCGAAGTTCAATCCGATCGTCTTCAATCCGGCGTCGGTCTCGACGACCATTGGACTTTTGCGCGCGATGCCGCGTTCATAGGCGAGGCGCGCGACGCAGCGGATACCGTTGCCGCACATGTCGCCGCGGCTGCCGTCGGCGTTGTACATCTCCATCCGCACGTCGCCCGACTTCGAGGGCGCGAGCATGATCAAGCCGTCGGCGCCAATTCCGAAATGGCGATCGGAGAGCCGCACCGCGAGCGCCGCCGGATCGGCTGGACGCGACTTCAGAGCAACGATGTAAATGTAGTCGTTGCCGCATCCGTGCATCTTGGTGAATTCCAGAATGGCCATGCGAGAATCTTATTCCGCCTTCAATTCGACGATTCTCTCGCCGCGGATCAGGTCTTCGAAATTCTCGCGCTCGCGAATCACGTGTGCCGTGGCCCCATCGACAAGGATTTCGGGCGCGCGCGGGCGGCTGTTGTAATTCGACGACATCACGAAGCCGTACGCGCCCGCGCTCATGACGGCGAGCAAATCGCCCGCGGCCGGTTCCGGCATCTCACGCTCCCGTGCAAAAAAATCTCCACTCTCGCATACCGGCCCAACGACATCGGCGACGATCAGATTGCCCACCTTGCGGCGATCAACCCGGGCGATCGCGTGGTAGGCATCGTACAGGACCGGCCGGATCAAATCGTTCATCGCACCATCAACAACGACGAACCGCTTGACGTCGGTTTCTTTAAGGTAACGCACCCGCGTGACGAGAACTCCGGCGTTCCCCACGAGCACGCGCCCCGGCTCGCTGATTATCTTGAGACCGAGGCCGCGAATGGGGCTGAGAATCGCCGACGCGTACTCGGAAGGCGGAGGAGGGTTTTCCTGGTAGGGAATTCCAAGTCCTCCGCCGATATCGAGATACTTGAGCGCGATACCCACCGCGCGAAGGTCTGTGACAATACCCTTGACCTTGAGCGCGGCTTCGCTGAATGGTCCGGTTTCGGTAATTTGCGAACCAATGTGCGTGCTGAGACCGACCACCTCGAGGTTCTCAAGTCCGCGCGCTTCGGCGTAGTACTCGCGTACCTGTGCGAGCGGCACGCCGAATTTGGAATCGCGATGACCGGTCGAGATGTGCGGATGAGTCCCCGGGTCGAGGTCGGGATTGACGCGGAGACTGACCGGCGCGCGCCGCCGCATACGCCCGGAAACTTCCGATATGCGGTGCATCTCGGGGCGCGACTCGACATTAATCATCAGGATTCCGGCTTCGAGCGCGGCGGCGATTTCCTCGTCGGCCTTGCCGACGCCGGAGAATACGATCATGCGGGGATCCGCACCCGCGCGCAGGCATCGCTGCAGCTCGCCCACCGACACAATGTCGAAACCAGAACCCATCGCGGAAAACAGGCGCAGGATGCTCAGGTTCGACAGCGCCTTCATCGCATAGCAGATCAGATGATCGGTGCCGGCGAACGCCTCATCAAAGACGCGGAAATGGCGGCGCAGAGTGCGCGCGCTGTAAACGAAAAACGGAGTCCCGACGCGGTCGGCCAACTCCGTCAGCGCCACGTCTTCGGCAAATAGTTGATCGTTCCGGTATTCGAAGTAATTCATTGTCTTGCGCGGAAAGTGGCGGATGTGTCCGCCGCCACAATGGCGGAGATCGTTTTTATCACAGCACGGCGCGGCGAATAAACGCCCGGCAACCCGAGACCGGCGATGAACTCATCGTGTCAATTACGGAAGTGGCGACGGCGTCGGCACTACGTAATTTTCCGGGTTCGGTGGCGGCGTCGGATTCACTCGTGTCACCGTCGCCTCATTAGACGGCGCGCCTCGGTATCCGTCGGTCGTAATCGAGACGACCCGGTAATTGTAAGTCTGGCCGAGCGTCGCGCCGCGGTCCACATAGGTAAAAGTCTGTTGCTGCTGAAAACGCGCCAGATCGGTCACCTCGATTCGGTCGATTTCCTGATAGGGATGGTTCCCGGATGAGCGCATCACGACAAACGACCCGAGGTTGTGCATCGGCCCGCCGGCCGCGTACGCGGTTGGACGTCCCCAGGTGAGTGCAATCCCACCCTTCACCGATGCGGCGCGAAGATCGAGGATCTTCTGGGGTTCTGCGTATGCGATCGGAAGCGGGGGCGTTTTGACGCCGCATCCAGTCCAAAGCCCCGCCGCGGCAAATGCCATCAGGCCTACGAAAACCCACGCGCGCACGCGACTGTTCATCGCTTCAGCTCTCCGAGCCGCCGCCTTACGGTAGCAGGAGCAGGGCCGCCGGCGATCGAGCGGCGCGCCAATGACTTTTCAGGGCTGAGAAGTTCGGCTGAGTCGGCCTGGAAGACCGGCGAGTAGCGGCGCAGATCGCCGGGTTTCAAATCCTCAAGTGTCGCGCCAGCGGCCGCGGTCTCGCGAACGAGCCGTCCGACGATCTCGTGCGCCTCGCGAAACGCAACGCCGTGCTCGACCAGGTATTCAGCCACGTCAGTCGCTAGCGCAAACCCTCCCGCTGCCGCGCGCATCGCGGCGCGGTCGAAACGCAGAGCAGGCCACAGCTTCGCCATCAGGCGCAGGGCGGGCTGGATCGTGTCGAGCGCGTCGAAGACGCGCTCTTTGTCTTCCTGCAAATCGGAATTGTAGGCGAGCGGAAGGCCTTTCAGGATCGTGAGCATCGCGACCAGATCGCCA
This sequence comes from Deltaproteobacteria bacterium, assembly GCA_021799555.1. Taxonomy (GTDB): domain Bacteria; phylum Desulfobacterota; class Binatia; order Binatales; family Binataceae; genus JBARDN01. The sequence continues at coordinate 18,389 of JAJZAG010000018.1, forward strand.
ATCACGCGGCCGGTCTTACCGCGAATCAGTTCGGCGAGATCGGGGTTCTTTTTCTGCGGCATCATCGAGCTGCCGGTCGAAAACTCGTCGGGCAGCGACACGAATGAAAACTCGTTTGAACTCCAAAGAATAATCTCCTCGCTCATGCGCGACAGATGAATCGCCGCGAGCGCCGCGGCCGACAGAAAATCTACGGCGAAGTCCCGATCTGAAACCGCGTCGATGCTGTTGGCGGAAATCCGCGCAAAGCCAAGCTCCCGCGCGACCATCGCGCGATCGATCGGCAGCGTGGTAGCGGCAAGCGCGCCCGCGCCGAGCGGCATCACGTCGGTGCGCGCGAGCGCTTGCGCGAAACGCTCGCGATCGCGCGTGAGCATTTCGACGTACGCGAGTAGATGATGCGCGAGCGAGACCGGCTGCGCGCGCTGGAGGTGGGTATAGCCGGGCATGATCGTTTCAACGTGGCGTCGCGCAAGACCAATAAGCGCGGAGCGCAGCTCACCAACCGCGGCGATAACTTCTCGCAGCGCGTCGCGCAGGTAGAGGCGAAGATCGAGCGCGACCTGATCGTTGCGCGAGCGCGCCGTGTGCAGCTTGCGCCCCGCTTCGCCAATCTTGGCGATCAGCCGGCGCTCGATCGCCAGATGTATATCCTCGTCGGCGACATTGAAGCGAAAGCGTCCGGCGTCAATCTCGCGCTCGATTTCCCTTAAGGCGCGCTCGATCGCGCGTGCCTCTCCGCCGCGAATCAACCTGACCTTCGCTAACATCCTCGCATGAGCGATCGAGCCGCGAATATCGTGCCGGAAGAGCCGCCGATCAAACGGCAGCGAAGCAGTAAATGCCTCGACTTCGGGCAACCGCCCCCGCGCAAACCTCCCGCGAATGAGGTTGGTGCGCGAAGTTTTTATCGAATTGGTCGTTGATTTCACGGTCGCGAGGGGGCGTTTGCCAAGGCGTGATTCACAAGCCCGGTCATTCGGGATGGCGGGTGCGGCATAGGCATCCGCGGGCTGCGCAGCTTACGGTGCCATCGGGGTGAACAATGTGCACGTCCATTTTGTGCATACATTTGGGGCAATGCCCCGACCGGATTCGAGGAACCAACTTCGGCGGCGACTTCGGCGGCCGGAACTGGATCACCTTGCCCACGTTTCACTTCTCCGCGCGACCCTTCACAACCTCGCCGCGGGCGCGCGCTATCGCACGCAGGCGGGTTCCAGCAAGACGGATGAACCCGTCGGCATCGGACTGATCATAGCCGCCCGCCTCTTCAAAGCTCGCGACCGCAGGATCGTAGAGTGAATTGGCCGACTTGCGCCCTACTATCGTTGCCGCGCCCTTGTACAGCTTCACGCGCGCGACGCCGTTCACATCGCGCTGGGCCGTGTCGATTAGAGCCTGCAGTGCTTCCCGCTCGGGCGCAAACCAATAGCCGTAATACACCATCTCGGCGTAGCGCGAGACCATCGAATCGCGCAAATGCATCACTTCGCGGTCGAGCGTCAGTTGCTCGACCGCCCGATGTCCGTGCGTGAGCATCGTGACCCCGGGCGTTTCGTAAACGCCCCGTGATTTGATTCCGACGTAGCGATTCTCGACCATATCGACGCGACCGATACCGTGGCGGCCGGCGATCTCGTTGGCGCGTTCGATGAGCTTCGCGGGCGAGAGTCTCTCACCGTTGATCGCGATTGGGTTTCCGGCCGCGTACTCGATTTCGACATATTCGGGACGATCCGGCGCGCTTTCAGGCGCGACGGTCAGGCGGAACATATCGTTGTAGGGTTCGCGCCAAGGGTCTTCGAGGATGCCGCCTTCATAGCTGACATGTACCAGGTTGCGGTCCATCGAATAGGGCTTTTCCGCGGTGACCGGGATCGGGATCTTCTTTTGGTTTGCGTAGGCGATCATGTCGGCGCGGCCTGCGAAGGTCCAGTCGGCGCGTCGCCAGGGCGCGATTATCTTGAGTTCAGGCGCCAGTCGCGCGAAAGTCAGTTCGAAGCGGACCTGATCGTTGCCTTTGCCGGTCGCACCGTGAGCAACGGCGTCAGCACCTTCAGCGCGTGCGATCCCAACCTGACGTTTGGCGATTACCGGGCGAGCAATCGAGGTGCCCAGCAGGTAATAGCCTTCGTAAACCGCGTTGGCGCGCATCATCGGAAAGACAAAGTCGCGCGCGAATTCCTCGCGGAGATCGGCCAGCACGAGCTTGCTCGCGCCGGTGGCGATCGCCTTTTGCTCAAGGCCGACGGTTTCTTCGGCTTGGCCAACGTCGGCGCAATAGGCGATAACCTCACATCCGAACTGGTCCTTTATCCAGCGCAGGATTACCGACGTATCCAACCCGCCCGAGTAGGCGAGCACGAGTTTCTTGATTTTTTCTGCGGCCATTTTCGGTTTGGTCAAATCATGCCCCGTGCGTAAGCGCCGCATGCGCTAAGACTTCGGGGCGCAGCAGCCATACCATCACGGCCTTTTGCGCGTGAAGGCGGTTCTCGGCCTGATCGAGCACAATCGAGCTGGGACCATCGATCACCTCGTCGGTGATTTCCTCGCCGCGATGCGCCGGCAGACAGTGCATTACCAAGGCATCTTTCGCCGCGTGGCGGAGCAGCGCGGAGTTGACCTGAAACTCCTTGAAGTCGCGTCGGCGCTGAGCGGCTTCCTTTTCACGGCCCATCGAGGTCCAGGTGTCGGTATAAACCACATCGGCTCCTGTCACAGCCTTGAGCGGATCGCTCGTCAGGACACCGATTTCCTCGCGACGCATCCGCTCGATGAATCGCTTCTCTGGCTCGTAGCCGGGCGGCACCGCGAGGCGCAAGTCGAATCCCAGCAGCCCGGCCGCCTCGATCCAGCTCTGCGCGAGATTGAATCCGTCGCCAACGAACGCGATCCGCAGCTTGGATAGATCGCGGCCGAAGTGCTCGCGCAGGGTCTGCAGATCGGCAAGCACCTGGCAGGGATGCAGGAGATCGGTAAGCCCGTTGATGACCGGCACGGAGGCTTCGCGCGCAAGCTCGAGGCAGGTCTCGTGGGCAAAGGTGCGAATCATGATCAAATCGATCCATCGCGATAGGTTGCGTGCTACGTCCTTGACCGTCTCGCGTTCGCCGATTCCGATATCGCTGGGCGCCAGATAAATCGCATGGCCGCCAAGCTGCGCCATGCCGGTTTCGAAGGTAATCCGCGTGCGCAGCGAAGGTTTCTGGAAGATCATCGCGAGCGTGCGCCCGCGCAAATACGGATGCTCGATACCTGACTTGAGCTCGGCCTTGAGCCGGGCGGCGAGCGCGAGTAATCCGCTCAGCTCGTCGGGGCCGAGCGTGGCCATGTCGAGAAAATCGCGCTTGGTGCGTATCTCCGCTTGCGGCGCTATGCGATTTTTTTGACCTGTCGCTCTCATGGAGCAACCGGCGCGCTTCTGAGCGCATTTTCGATAATTCCGAGTCCGATGTCGGCATCCGCGCGCGTCAGATTAAGCGGCGGGAGCAGGCGCAGCACGTTGCCCGCCGTGCCGTTGACGAGCAGCTTTTCCTTCAGGCACGCATCGACAACCGGGCGCGGATCACCCTTAAGGACGACGCCGACAATCATGCCAAGGCCGCGAACCTCGACCACCTTGCCGCTGCGATTTGCGATCTCGCGCAATCGTTCGAGCAAGTAAGCGCCGACGCTCGTAGCGTTTGTAAGAACTTCTTCCTGCTCGATCACGTCCAGAACCGCAAGGGCCGCCGAACATGCGACCGGATTCCCGCCAAACGTGGTGCCATGGCTCGAAGGCGTGAAGGCAGAGGCGACTTCGTTTTTCGCGATCATCGCGCCGATCGGAATGCCGCCCGCCAGCGCCTTGGCGAGCGTAACGATGTCGGGCTTTATACCCGTATGCTCGAAAGCGAAAAACTTTCCGGTACGTCCGACGCCAGTCTGAATCTCGTCGAGGATTAGCAGAAGCCCGCGGCGATCACAAAAGTCACGCAGGCGCTTCAGGTAGTCGGCGTGCGGCGTGACGACGCCACCTTCCCCCTGGATGGGCTCGACCATCACCGCGACGGTTTCGTCGTGAATCGCACGCTCGAACGCTTCGATATCGTCGAACGGCACCAGGCGAAAACCGGGAACCAGGGGTTGGAAGCCTTGATGGTATTTCTCCTGGCCGGTCGCGCTGAGCGTCGCGAGCGTACGGCCGTGGAACGAACCCAGCGTCGCGATAATTTCGTAGCGGCCGCCTCCGTCCTTGTGGCCCCACCGCCGCGCTAGTTTGATCGCGGCCTCGTTCGCCTCGGCGCCGGAATTGCCGAAGAACACCCTCCCACCGCCAAACCGCGTCGCCAATCGTTCGGCAAGACGCGCGGTCGGCTCGGTGTGAAATACGTTTGAAACGTGCGTGAGCTTTTCGGCCTGCTCCTTGATTGCGCGGACGACGCGCGGATGACCGTGGCCGAGGCTCGTGACGGCGAGGCCGCAGAAGAAATCGAGATAGCGGTTTCCGTCTGCGTCAAAAAGGTAGGAACCGTGCCCGCGCACAAACGCAATCGGCAGACATCCGTAGATATCCACCATGTTGCGATGAGCCAGATCGATGATTTCCGCATTGTTCATGGCAATGGTCCTGTTCAAGTAGTCAGGCTTTATTGCGAGCGCCGCGCTCGAGGTCGGCGACGCGCGC
>JAJZAG010000263.1 GCA_021799555.1 Deltaproteobacteria bacterium
GGAGTCGATTCGTCAGTCGCGGCGGCGTTGATATATCGTGCGATCGGCGAACGGCTCGCGAGTGTGTTCGTCGATACCGGGCTTTTGCGCGCCGGCGAGCGCGAGCGGATGGAAAACGTCTTCGCGCGTCAGCTGGGAATCGAGCTCAGGGTGGTCGATGCTTCGGCCTTGTTTCTGGCCCGGCTTGCGGGCGTGGTCGATCCCGAGCAGAAGCGCAGAATTATCGGTCATACGTTCATCGAAGTTTTCGAAAAAGAGGCGCACGCGATCGGCGGCGCGAAGTTTCTCGGACAGGGCACGCTTTATCCGGACGTGATCGAATCGGTGTCGTTCAAGGGGCCGTCCGCCGTGATCAAGAGTCATCATAATGTCGGCGGACTGCCCGAGCGCATGAAGCTCGAATTGGTCGAGCCGCTGAGGTTGCTGTTCAAGGACGAAGTGCGCGCGGTCGGACGCGAGCTTGGCCTTGCGGCCGAGATCGTCGAGCGCGAGCCGTTTCCGGGTCCGGGACTGGCGGTGCGAATCGTTGGCGACGTCACCCGCGAGCGGCTCGATCTGTTGCGCCGCGCCGATGCGATCGTGATGGAGGAAACCGGTGCCGCGGGGCTGAACGCACGCCTGTGGCAAGGGTTTGCCGTTCTGCTGCCGCTCAAGACGGTGGGAGTAATGGGCGATGGGCGCACCTATGAGAGCGTGATCGCGATTCGGGCGGTCGAGTCGCTCGATGGCATGACCGCGGATTGGGCGCGGCTCGACCTGGAATTTCTGGCGCGGCTGTCCTCGCGAATCACCAATGAAACTCGCGGCGTCAATCGCGTCGTGTATGACATCACCTCGAAGCCGCCCGCCACGATTGAATGGGAGTAGCACGTGACCGTTCGCACCCGTTTCGCGCCCAGCCCGACCGGATCGCTGCATATCGGTAACGTCCGCTCGGGTCTGTTCGCATATCTGTACGCGCGCCACAATCACGGGAAATTCATTCTTCGGATCGACGACACCGATCGGGAGCGTTCGACGCAGGAGTCACTCGACGAAATCCTTACGGATTTGAAGTGGCTCGGGCTCGAATGGGACGAAGGCCCGCCGGACCCGCGCTATTTCCAATCAAACCGGCTCGACCGCTATCGCGGATCGGCGCGGCAGTTGCTCCGCGAGCACAAAGCCTATCCATGTTACTGCACGCCCGTGGAACTCGACGCGAAGCGCAAGGCCGCGGAGAAAGAACGCCGCAAACCGGTCTATGATCGCAAGTGCCGCGGTCTGGATTTTCCGCCGGAATTAGAACTGCCGGACCGCAGGGCCGGTCGCAACTACACGATTCGTTTCGCGATGCCGACGAGCGGAGAAACGGTGCTCGAAGACCTGGTGCGCGGCAGATCGGTGTTCGAGAACCGGGAACTCGACGACTTGGTAATTCTCCGGTCCGACGGCGCGCCGACGTATAACTTCGCAACCGTAATCGACGAAGCGGACTTTAGGATCACCCACGTGGTGCGGGGCGACGATCATGTGCCGAACACGCCGCGGCAAATTCAGATAGCGCTCGCGCTCGGGTTCACACCGCCGGCGTTCGCGCATCTGCCGATGGTCACCGGCCCGGACGGCGCACCGCTCTCGAAGCGCCACGCGGCGACGTCGGTGCGTGCATATCGCGAGGGCGGATTCTTCCCCGAAGCGTTGGTCAATTACCTGGCGCGCCTGGGATGGTCGCATGGCGATCAGGAGATTTTCTCGAGGGACGAACTTGTCGAGTACTTCGATTTTGCGGCCTGCGGAAAGTCACCAGGCGTTTTCAACACCGACAAGCTTCTGTGGCTGAATTTTCACTACCTCAAGACGCGTCCGGTCGCACAGCTTGCGCGCGAGGTCAAGCCGTTTATCGCGCAGCGTGGAATCGCAATTCCCGGCGACGATGCATGGCTCGAAAAGATGGTGGCGACCTTGCGCGAGCGCGCTAAAACGCTCGTCGAGCTCGTGGACTTCGCGGGCTTCTATCTCAACGAAAAGATCGAAATCGATTTGAAAGCCGCGGCCAAGTTTCTGAAACCTGAAATCAAAGAGCCGCTCAGCGTACTCGCAAGCGAGCTCGACGCTGTTGCGGGCGATTTCAACGAGCAGGCGGTGCAGTCCGCCTTCGAAGGCGTGCTGGCGAAATTCGGCTTGAAGCTCGGCCAGCTTGCGCAGCCGGTGCGCGTTGCAATCACCGGCGGCACAGTCAGTCCGGGAATCTACGAGGTAATCGGCGTGCTGGGCAAGCGCCGCACGGTCGAACGCCTGAACGCTGCCGTGAAAATGATCGCGACGGGCTGAGGGTAACGCCGGCCATTGCCGGGGACTGACCCGTCGGCGCGCATCGCGGGGAAAAGTCCAGCGCCGCCCGCTCGACCGCGGAGCGCACGCATAGTAGCCTGAAGAAAGCCATGAGTATCCTCATTCCATATGTGGTCGAGCAGACCGGCCGGGGCGAGCGTTCCTACGATATTTACTCGCGCTTGCTCAAAGACCGGATCGTTTTTCTGGGCGGGCAGGTCACTGATGAGCTTGCCAATCTGGTGACTGCGCAGCTCTTGTTTCTCGAATCCGAGGATCCTGAACGCGAGATTAACATGTACATCAACTCGCCGGGAGGATCGGTGACGGCTGGCCTCGCGATCTACGACACCATGCAGTTCGTCAAGCCTGCTGTTTCGACTCTGTGCGTCGGACAGGCTGCCAGTATGGGCGCCGTTCTGCTGGCCGCGGGCGCGAAGGGCCGCAGGTATGCTCTGCCGCACGCGCGAATCATGATCCATCAGGGTTCGGGAGGTTTCGAGGGTCCGCCGACCGACATGGAGATCTATGCGCGCGAGGCGCTGCGGCTGCGCGAGCTGTTGAACGAGATACTTTCGAAGCATAGCGGACAGCCGGTCAAGCGAATTGAAAAGGATACCGACCGCGACAACTTTATGTCCGCGAGCGAAGCGGTGGAATACGGGCTGATCGACGAAGTAATCGCCGGGCGCAACGTCAAGACCGCGCAGAGTTGAGGAGTGTAGCAACTGCGACGCTGAAGGGAGCGGTTCGATGGCGGCAAAACTAAAGTGCGCGAAATGTGGCGCCGAAGTTGATACTCCGAAGCATTGCAAGCGTCCGATGCACGTCGAGAAGGTCGCCGGCTCCGACAAGCTTGTCTGCTGGATGGGCGCAGATTGCGGAACCGCTGAGGTTCCGATGCATTGCGGCGCGCCGATGGTCGAGGCCGGCGAATGACTGCGGGCGCAGTTTGACGCTAAAGCAGCGGGCCGTCACTGTGCAGCATATCGCGCCTAATCAGTTTGATCGGAATCGCGCCTTCGCGCAGAAAGGCGTCGTGAAAGCGGCCTAAGTCGAACGCGCTTCCCTCTTTGGCCTGCACATCGGCGCGCAGCTTCAGGATCATCAGCTTGCCGAGTTGGTAACGCAGGTATCCCGGATCGCCGGTTCCGCGCAAAGCTTCCACGCGCGCGTTGTGTGGGGTCTGGTAGGCGTTGCGCTCGAAGAACGCTTGCGCCTGCGCGACCGTCATCGCCTGCGTGTGCATCCTGATGCCCACCAGGTACCGGCAAGCGCGCAACAGCGCCATTTGCAGCTCGGCAACGCGATATGCAGGTTCGCCGCGGTGCAGCCCTTCGTCGAGCATCATCTGCTCGCAATACAGCGCCCATCCTTCGACGTTTGCGCCCGAGGAATAAAGGGTGCGCACGCGGTCGGGATTAAGGCGGTTGTTCAGGAACTGAACGTAGTGGCCGGGAAACACCTCGTGGACGGAAGTGTCAGAGATTGTTGCAGGCGCGTAGAACGCGAGGAGCTGTTCCTGCTTTTCCGGCGGCCACGACGGATCGGGGAGCGTGACGTAAAAGTACGACTCTTTGGACTTCTCGAGCGGTCCTACCGTGTCCATCGAGGCAAACGTCGTCGCGCGCATGTAGGGCGGCGTCTCCGCCACGATTGGCATCACGGCCGATGGGATAGTGGCGATGTGATGGGAAATCACGAACGTGCGCAGCATCGTTAGGCCCGCGCGAACTTCGGGAATCACGTGATCGGCGGCAGGATGTTGCCGTTCGAGGCTGGCGGCGACGGCGGCCGGCGCGGCCTTCGGATTCACTTGCGCGGTGCTCTTGCGGAATTCCGCCTGCAAGCGGGAAAGCTCGAGGACTCCCGCGGCTTCGATCTGAGCGAGCGGTATATCGACCATGTCGTCGTCGGCCAGCATCCTGCTGTACGCCTTTGCGCCGATCGCGAATGAACCGGAAGCCTTATGGCGCAGCGTGTGTCCCAACCAATTGCGATAATCCTCGATCGCGGCGATTAGCTTGGCGTTAGCCCGCCCAAATGCGCGCTTGGCGGGAGTGTCGGGCACTGAGGCGAACGCCGCGGGAAGGTCGTTGGAAAAATAGCGGATTGTCGCAGCCATCTGCTCGAGCGTGATGTCGATAGTAACCGGCGCCGTCAGCCGCGGATCAAGATTGCTCCTTGCGGCAGCGAGGTTCCTGAGCGCTGCGGTTTCGCGAGCGGTGACCGAATCCATCCGAACCGCGAGCGGCGCAAAATTGCGCTTGACGAGCTGATCAATCGCAGAGGTCGGCAGATACATGTCCGGTTCGCGCGCGTAATCGTGTAATTGATCGATCCGAAGAAGTTCGCCATTGCACTGCGCGGCAAGAAACTCGCGATCGGCTTCGTTGGCGGGCGAGAGGGCCTGCGAAGCAAAAGCAGAGAAGCGCGCGATCCATTTTTTTGCATGGCGCGACTCGTTCGCAATTCCCGTCGCCGACAGATCTTCGAGCTTGGCGTCGAAGCGATGGTCCCCGGCCCAGGTTGCGCTTTCCGGAAAGATGCGGAATTCCGATTCAATGAATTCATTCACGGCGCTGCGAAAGCGAAGATCGCCGGTCAGTACGACTCCCGGTACCGGCGGGTTCTGCGCTCTGCCGCGTGAGATCGCGAGCCCCCATAGGGACAAAACGACGACAACCGTAAAGGTCAGGGCGCGGTAGGCGGGAGTAAGTTTCGGCATAGCGCTCTCCGGCTTGAGGTACGGCAGCAAATGAAGACCGCACAATGGATTCGAGCAATCGAATAGCGCGATTGCAACATCAAGTAGTACCGATGATACATCAGCCGAGCGGAAGTTGCCGCGTCAAGCTGCGATGCGGTGTAATCCGCTTCTGACACGCGGGCTTCGCGATGGCGCGCCGATTGCTTGTACCCTACATACCATCGGCGGCCACGCCGGTAGGGAAGTGCGCTAACTCACCTCCGCCAGTGGCGCGGAGCGATCGCCTCGCTCCGCGCCGCAGGCTCTCTCTGATTTACGACGCGCATCCGCGGG
>JAJZAG010000264.1 GCA_021799555.1 Deltaproteobacteria bacterium
ACATTGCTTCTTTCCGAGGGGCTGAATCCGCTCTACGTGGCCCATCAGATGGGCCATTCCACGGTCGCGATGATTGTCCGTCATTACGCGCGCTGGACGCGCAAGCCGGATCGGAGCGATGCGGCCAGGGTGGAGCGATCTCTGGCAGCGGCGGGGTTTGTCCCGCCAAAAATGCCAGAAATTTGCCAGAAAATGGTGGATTCGAGCCCTACGGCGAGGCATGATGATCGGGCGGAAGTCCCCGGAATTGCGCGGAAAATTGGCAATGCGGAGAGGTGGCCGAGTGGTCGAAGGCACCAGATTGCTAATCTGGCGTACTGGGTAACCGGTACCGAGGGTTCGAATCCCTCCCTCTCCGCCAAAATCAAGGGTTTTTCGGCTCACGGGGTCCGGGCTTTTGAAATCGGGAAGTTCAAGCCGGATTCAATCCAAGGCATGAGTTTTTCTTCGGATCGCGTGCGCAGGCTTGAGCAACCACGGGCCGGGTGCCTTCGATGTTTTCCCGAGCACAAAAAACGGTGCGAAGCTTCGCGGCTCCGCACCGTTGCCATTCGTGGACTCGGAATCAGACGAGCGTCAGGGTGCCGCTGCCTCCATTGCCCGCACTGTGCAGAAGTCCTTATCGACCGCGCCCATGTTGATGTACCAGCATTCGCGCTCAGGCGTATGTTGGCCGGGCAGATAACACATCGACGAAATGCCTCCTTCCATATCGATCCGGCCGGAACCTACAACAAACTCGCGCTTGAACGGGTAAATCGCCACACGCGCATCGGGCACCGGGCGGTCGCGGTAAGCAAGCCAAAGAATATTCGAACGCCAGAGCTGTCCTGCTCGGTCGTAGGTATCAACCAAAGGGTCGAACCACACCTCACTATCGACGTAAACGATCGAGCTCTTGTCGAGCGCGCCGCCCGCCGCGCCCAACCCGCGCCGCGGCAACGCCTGGACGACGTAGACGTGGCGCATTTCCCAAGACTCCGGGCAGGCCGACGCACCGCCATCGGTTGGACAAGTGATCTCGGGCGAATGCTTGGCGTGCACGCACAGCAACATCTCCTTTTCGCCCAGGAGCTTATAATTATAGAACTCAGTCTTGGCATTGAAACCTGAATAATGATCCGGGTCAAAAGTCTGTGTGCCGCCCGCTGTACTCAGAATTGCCTCATTGAGCCGGCGAACGCGCCGCGCGCCCGGAATCCATTCCCACGTATCGTCGCCGCGCGCGGGATCGCCGTAGCGAAAGCGAATCAAACCGTAGCCGTACAAATCCTCGGGAGCGAGAATCGGGTACATCGCGAACAGCCATAAGCGATTAGTCTTTTTGAAATCCGGATCGGTAGGGATGGGCTCAACTTCGGTGCGCCCGACCAACGCATAACCAGCGTAGTGACCGACCCAGATGTCGTTGATAACACGCTGCGCGTGACCCGGATTCACATACTGGGTCTGACAATCGTAGAAGCGCAGATCGTAATCATCGCTTGTAATCGGGCGAAACACATTGTTCCACATGATCTTGTCGGCAACATACGGATCATTCGCGTCAATCATCGGAAATGGCTGTCCCGCGACGTAGCCTGCAACCGAGCGATGGTCGGGAGTGAGCCGAACCTGCGCCGAATATTTTTCGGTCGCGTCCTTGTATGGCGGCGGCCAATCTATTCGCTGGGTAGGCGTGATGTTCATGGTCATTCCGTGCGTGACCATGTAGTAGACTCCGGGGCTAACAAGGTCTTTGACGGTAGTCGCATTTTGCGCGGTGATAACTTCTCCCGGCTTGACTGCGGCCATAGCGCGGGCCGGCCATCCCGCCGCGAGCATGACAGCCGCAACGGCGGTGGCAAGCCAAATCTCCGCAAATCTCCGCTTGAACATCGATGTTACCTCCCTGGTCAATTTGACAAGTAAATAGGAGCACCCGCGCGTTCCCGGGCGCATCACCCGCCGGCGATAGCCGGACCGGATCGAATCGGGTACCCGCTTTCGCGGGTCCGTGAGAACAACCATTTCGTTGCGGTTTTTAAACTATATAATGACCCGTCAAGATCAGTGATGCATTCATCGTACCTGCGGAAAACAGCTGAATTTGCGAACTCTGCGAGCCGCGTTGCGCCGGACGGCGTCGGTACGTGTCGCCGACGGAACCACGGCTGACGCCGTTGGAGTCACTCGGTTCGGCAGCAATTCTTGAGCAGCGTTGAGCCTTCAAAATGCCGGCGTGGCAGCACGAGTATCAGGAAAGCCTCGTCGATCGCGGTCCGGATCAACCTATTCACTGGCGAATGACCATAAAGGGAAATGCACCGCGAGCCCGGATTCCCGGACGGCTTTTCAAACTCAGCCCGACGCGGCTTCCTATTGGTCCGTCGACCGGCGTCCATTCCACGAGGCCATTTTTGCGGATGTTCTCATCGCCTGGCGGGATTCGAGCCAGAGCTGCGCATTCGCCCAGGTTGGTAATCATGTGAGAAGCCTGATTGTCCTGTGGGACCAGCACAACCTCCCCGGTCTGCAAAACCTCCAAACCGCATCGCAGCCACCGGTAATCGCCGGATGCCATCGGCACCGCTTGCGGCAGACGACCGCGCCAGAAGCCGGGACCCGGAGGCACAACACCTTCGAGAGCATCCAGGATCGCCCGCACATGGACGACAAGGCCGACGAACATCGCACCCGGATTACCGGGTAATCCGATGAATGGGGTCCGGTCAAAGACTCCGAAGAACAACGGCTTCCCCGGGCGTTGATGCACACCGTGGAATACCGGGCGCACGCCAATTTCGGCGGCGGCGCGGGTGATATAGTCACGGTCGCCGGATGAAATTCCCCCGGTGCTGATAACCAGATCGGACCGGTCGAGAGCGGTGCCCAAAAGCTGCACGGTGCGGCGGAGATTATCGCCTACGTGCCTCACTTCAACCTCTGTGTAGCCGCGTTCTTGCAGCCATCCTGTAATCATGGGAGCGTTTGCGTCTGGTATTTCACCGCGTTCGCGTGAACAAGCAGCCCCGACCACTTCATCGCCGGTGACCAGAATCGAGATTCGTGGCGTGGGCCGAACCGATACTGTCGCCACTGCCGCTGACGACAAAGCGGCCACGTACGCCGGCGTTAGCCGAACGCCACTGCGTGCCAGCAAATGGCCTCTCTGAATTTCCTCGCCCCGCCGCCTGAAATCCCTTCCCGCGCGACAGGGTTGCGATACTCGCAACACACCCTCGCAAACCGATGCGTCCTCCTGGCGCAATACGGTGTCGGATCCAAGCGGCATGTGCGAGCCGGTGAATACCCTGATTGCCTCTCCACGACCCAGCGATTGCAGTGCGCGGATCGGACCCGCCGGGATGCCGCCGGCAACGCGTAACATTGTGGGGCGATCGGGCCGCGCCTCCAACGTATCCGCCGCCCGGACTGCATATCCGTCCATCGCGCTCTGCGCGAAAGGAGGCAGGGCGGTCATAGCGTAGGCATCCTTCGCGAGCGTCCGGCCGAGCGCCCTCGAGAGTGCAATCTCCTCGGGATCAAGAGCGTAAATCTCCGCCTGATAGCGAGCCAGCGCATCATCCAGAGTGACCATTTCCGGCTGCCGGCCGGCGCGGATCGCCTTCATGCGATAGACTCCTGTCGTTTACTTGTTTCAGCGGTGCCGCGTTACTGTCCGTGCGCCGCGTTCGACCCGGTCGCACTTCTTAGGTTGTGGCGCCGTCACCATACTCACTTCGGCAGTTGGAATATTTAATTATATTGTAATAGGGATCTCTCAGCGCGGCGCGAAACCCAGCTTCCTCAATGCAGGCCACCACGTCGGCGATTATCGTGGTTCCCGAGTCCGGAACCTTTTTTCCCGCAGCCTCAATGCAGGCATCGATCGCATTAATCGATCCGGTGCCGCATAGGTCATTCGCACCCGACTGCAGCGCCCGGCCAGCGACGGTGAATCCCATCGTTCGCCACACAGCCCGGTGATTATCTACATTGTCGAGCGCCAGGCGACCGACCGCTACATCGCGCAGATATTCTTTTACGATCTCTTCCTCGCGCGCCTGAGGAGATGCCGCGCTCAGCCGCGTATGCTCCAGGCGAGCAGGCCATACTTTGTACGCGATAAAGGAGCTGCCGTAGCGGTGCATCGCGCGGTCTTGCTGGTCCCTTAATGCAGTCAGATGGGCGACGCGTTGGTCCAGCGTCTCGCCGAAGTTTATGACCATGCCAACCCATGGGTTGTGCAGGTGAAGCGCCATCGCGGCGTCGATAATTCTGAACCAGTCCGCGGTGCGGATGCGCGTCGGAGCGATGCGGGCGCGAACCTCATCGACCAGAATCTCAGCAGCGGCGCCGGGCATTCCATCGAGTCCAGCATCCTTGAGATCGCCAAGAATGTCGGGCGCGTCGCGCCCCGTGAGCCGCTCCATCCCCAGTATCTCTTCCGGGCTGAACGCATCGATATGCATATCGGGATAGTTTTTTTTGAGAGATCGCAGCAAGTCAAGGTACCATTCAAAGCTCAGGTCGGGATTGATGCCACCCTGCAGCAGGACATCGCCGCCGCCCTGGGACTTGAGCTGGCCGACGCGGCGAACGATCTCATCGATCGCAAGCGTGAAAGCGCCGTTCTGGTTTTTCGCGCGATAAAATGCGCAAAACCGGCACGCGACGGCGCACACATTCGTGTAATCTATGTTACCGCCGATCGAGTAGGTGGCGACCTGTGGATCGGTACACCTCATTCTCATATCATTCGCGGCAGCCGCCAGCTCGTCTTGCGGCGCTTCGTAGAGATGCCGAATCTCTTTAGGGCTGAGCCGGTGCCCCGCGATGGCGCGATCGAGCGCCTTGCTGATACCACTGTCGTGGGATGAACAGATAACCATAGTTCGTCTCCTGTGACGTTTAGATAATTCACACCGACGATGAGTTTCAAATTGACTCGAATTCGCGCCACGCGGCGAGGAACTTCTCCGGGCCTCTGTGCGCCAGCCTTGCGAGAGCGTATTGCTCGTCAGCGTCAAGCCGGAGCCAGCCTTGCTTCGGGAGCTTGAGTTGATCCAGTAGTTTCGCCGCGTCCGGAGGAATGGAAGCGGGCTGCGACTGGTCATCACTCGTTACCGGCCCCAACTCCCTAAGATCGCTTCCATCACGGCGGGCCACCGCTTCACGCAAGAATGCGATCAGCACTTCGGCCTCCTCCTGTGAGGTGATCGGAAAATGGCACACGATTAACCGTTCAGGCCGCGAGAGCGACTGCCACTGTTTGAGGTGGAGCTTCAAACCCAGCAGATCGAGCTTGCGCCTCACGCTCATCGGTACCAACTCGAGGGTCTCGTACACGTCCTTTTCAAACTCAA
>JAJZAG010000265.1:0-2061 GCA_021799555.1 Deltaproteobacteria bacterium
CCGCGCCTTGGCGCGCCGCTTATTGTTCATCGAGCAGTTCGAAGAAAGCGTCAATACTTTGCATCAGTTGACGGCGAATCTGATCGCGGGTGCCTTCGATGTAATGCATCGTGACGCGACCGGTGACGCCGCCTTCGAGCGTTACTTTAGCGTCCTCGACCGCGGCGACGTGCGCCTCGTCGAAAATCCGCATCCCATATACGAGCGCGCCGCGATGCGACGCGCCCTTGACCAGCCGAAGCTTCCGGGGCATCGGGCCCTCCCGTGCGTGGCTAACGCCACTGAGGCTCTATAGCACAAGCGTTCATCAAGTGCGGCAGTACGAACGATCTAAATCGGCGTGGTGGAAAATCGAATGAAGTGGAAGAGATCGGGCGCGGCGCGTTGACAAGGGTGCATCGAGACAAACACAATTCGGCGATGGCAACGAAGGGGCGATTCGTTTTAATTGGCGTGACCGCGGCGCTCGGCCTGATGTTGGCCGGCGGATGCGGCCTGTTCTATCAGGCCGGCACGCGGGTCAAGGCATCGAAGATGACCGAGCATCTGAAAGTCGGAGAATCGATGGTCGAGATTCACAAGAGGTACGGCGAGCCGGATATCCATCAGTTTCTTCCCAATGACGTCGAGGTCTGGAGTTACGCGTACAA
The DNA here is from genome assembly GCA_021799555.1 of Deltaproteobacteria bacterium. Classification (GTDB taxonomy): domain Bacteria; phylum Desulfobacterota; class Binatia; order Binatales; family Binataceae; genus JBARDN01. The sequence continues at coordinate 651 of JAJZAG010000265.1, forward strand.
GCCCAATTCCGACGACCTGACGGCGGCGCTATTTTATACCTCGGCGAAAGAAGGCGATAAGGGAACCTTCGTCGATTTGAAGTTTCAGCAGGGTAAGCTCGTCTCATGGGCCGAGGCCGAGCACACGATGCCGGCCAAGGAGCGCAGCGGGTTCTCGGCGGGGTTAGGCGCGCCGGCGATAGCACCACCGAATGGGACTCATTATTGAAACTCGGCTGGCGGCCTGGCCTTATCGAGGCGGCAGAGTCTTTCAGGCAGGATACTTGCAACACTATGGACGCATCATGTCTAATTACGTCCAAGTGGGGTTTCAGGCGCGGCGTTTTGCCGTCGCATCGGCATCGGAAATCAGCCTTAAAGGCGTCCGTGGCGGATTGCCCGGAACTACCCGATAATGGCCACAGCCCGTAAAAGTTTCGAATCCATCCTGCTTGACCGTTCTTGGGTGTCCCCCCAGGATCTCGATAAGGCACGCCAACGCCGCAAGCCGGGACAGGAACTGGCTGACGTGCTGGTCGAGATGGGGGCGCTCGAGCCGCAACGTTTGGCACGGGCGCTGGCTCAGGAATATCGCCTGCCGTTCCAGGCCCATATTGATGAGCATTCGCTGGACAGCGCGCTGGTCAGCAAGGTTCCGATCAATTACGCGAAGAAAAACCGGCTCTTGCCGATTGCCAGCGACGAGTCCGGTATCACACTGGCAGTTGTCGATCCCTCGAACTACGAACCGCTCGACGATCTTCGCCTGCTCTTCGGCGTCCCGATCAATCCCGTAGTCGCGCCCGCCGAAGTCATCAACGAAGCGATCAATCGCGCCTACGATAATGCGAGCACCACGACAGCCGAAGAACTGATGATTGACCTCGAAGAAGAGCGGCTCGACGTGGTGGCGAGCGAATTGGCGCAAGAGCCGCTGGATCTGCTTGAAACCGACGACTCTGCGCCGATCATCAAGCTGGTCAATGGGGTTTTATCGCAGGCGGTGAAGGACCGGGCCAGCGACATCCATTTCGAAGTCTTCGAGCGCGAGATGGTTGTGCGGTTCCGGGTGGACGGGATGCTGTACGACGTGCTCGAGCCGCCCAAGCGCTTTCAGCCCGCGATCACCTCGCGGGTCAAGGTCATGTCGGGGCTCAATATCGCCGAAAAGCGATTGCCACAGGACGGGCGAATCCGTCTGAAAATCGCGGGGCGCGATATCGACATCCGCGTCTCGAGCATCCCGACCGCTTTTGGCGAGCGCCTGGTGCTGCGCTTGCTCGATCGGGCGCAAGCCGCGGTCGATATGAATCTCGACCGGCTGGGATTCACTGGCGACAATTTGCGCAAGCTCGATCGCCTGATCCGCCAGAGCCACGGAATAATCCTCGCGACGGGGCCGACCGGATCCGGAAAATCGACGACGTTATAC
>JAJZAG010000265.1:2071-5336 GCA_021799555.1 Deltaproteobacteria bacterium
CCGCATAAATTCGCCCAAAAAGCACATCATCACGATCGAAGACCCGATCGAATATCAGCTCCGCGGCGTTGGTCAGGTACAGGTGAATCCGAAGATCGAGCTGACTTTCGCAAGCGGTTTGCGCTCGATCCTGCGGCAGGATCCGGACGTGATCATGGTCGGCGAAATCCGCGACGCCGAGACCGCCGAAATCGCAATCCAGGCCGCGCTGACAGGCCATCTCGTCTTCTCGACGCTCCACACCAATGATTCGTTTGGCGCGGTCAGCCGGCTGCTCGATTTCGGAATCGAGCCATTTCTGGTCTCGTCGTCGATTCTGGCCGTCCTGGCGCAGCGCCTCGTGCGCAAGCTGTGCCCCGATTGTAAGGAGCCGTACATGCCGAGCGCGGTCGAACTTTCGCGGCTGGGACTGACGCCGGGCGAGATTCCCAACGCGATCTATCGCGGGAAAGGCTGCAGGCTATGCCGCAATACCGGCTACAAAGGCCGGATCGCGATTCAGGAATTGATGGTAATGGACGACGAAGTCCGCGCGCTGGTGATGCAGAACAGCGACGGCGCGACCCTGCGCCGGCATTGCACGGCGGGCGGCATGAAGCTTTTGCGCCAGGATGGGACTGACAGGGTGATCGCGGGCGAGACTTCGGTCTCGGAACTATTGCGCGTGACCCAGGAAGACATCGCGTAAGCGCGATGCCAGCCGGAAGCGATGGCGGTTTTTGCTTACCGTGGCCTTTCGCGCGAGGGCCGAAACGTATCGGGCGTTGTTGACGCCGACAGCGCCCGCGCCGCACGCGCCAAGCTGCGCGAGCAGGGAATCTTTCCCACCGAACTGGCCGAAGAAGCCGGCGCCGCGGAAAAGCCCGAACGCAGCCTGTCGCCGTTTGCGCGGCGCGGAATGCCGGCCGCTGAGCTGGGATTGCTCACGCGCCAGCTCGGCGCGCTGCTCGGCGCGGGGGTGCAGCTCGTCGATGCGCTCGCAGCGCTGTCCTTGCAATCGTCGCGGCCGGTGGTAAAGCGAATGCTCTCGCAAGTGCGCGAGCGCGTGCGCGAAGGAAGCACGCTCGCCGACGCGCTGGCGATGCATCCGAAGGTGTTCTCGGAGCTCTACGTCGGAATGGTTCGTGCGGGTGAGCAGGCGGCCGCGCTCGAGGCCGTGCTCGAACGGCTGGCGGAATATAGCGAGCGACAATCCGAGTTCGTCTCAAAGGTCCGCGGCGCGCTGACCTATCCGGTGATCATGGTCTGCGTCGGCACCGCGATTATGGGTTTTCTGGTTACCTACGTGGTGCCGCAGGTGGCGACCATCTTCCAACAGCAGCACGCCGCGCTTCCGCTCGCGACGCAGTTTCTGATCGGGCTGTCGTCGATGCTGACGAATGACTGGCTTGAGATTCTACTGGTGGTGATCGCGATCGTCGCCGGGGTGAGCTTTGGACTTTCGACGCCGCGCGGACGCCGCTTGTATGACACCGCGATGCTGCGCGCACCGTACCTTGGGCCGACGATGATCAGGATCATCTGCGCGCGTTTCGCGCGCACGCTTTCGACGCTGCTCGCTTCCGGAATCCAGCTTCTGCCAGCCATGGATGCGGTCAAGGGGGTGGTTACCAACGGGCTGTTGCGCGACGCGATCGAACAAAGCCGGGAAGAAATTCGCGAGGGCCACGGCATGGGGCAAACGTTGGCGCAGAGCGGACTCTTTCCGCCCCTGCTGATCGAGATGATCCGCGTCGGCGAGCGCTCCGGCGAGCTTGAGAGTATGCTCGAACGCGTCGCCGACAACTACGAACGCGAGGTCTCCCACTCGCTCAGCCAGATGACGACAATCCTGGAGCCGGTGATGACCTTGGGGATGGCTGCTGTTATCGTATTTATGATGATGGCCGTGTTGCTGCCGATCTTCCAGCTCAACCAGATAATGCAGTAAACGGCCAGCACGAGGTTTTGACGATGCGAACACGACTGCGCAGTCAGGATGGCTTCACCCTGATCGAAATTATGGTGGTCATCATGATTATCGGATTGCTCGCGCTGATGGTTGTGCCGCGGCTGCGCGGCGTGGCCGATCGCGCAAAGACCACCAAGGCGCAAGCCGATATCCAGGAAATCAAGCAGGCGCTCGACCGCTATTATCTGGACAACGGTTCGTATCCGACCACCGATCAGGGCTTGCAGGCGCTGGTCACACCGCCCACCAGCGGACACGTCCCGAACAATTACGAGCAGGGCGGCTATATCGAGAAGCTGCCAACCGATCCTTGGGGAAATGCGTACTTCTACCAAAGCGACGGCAACAGCTACGCGCTCAAATCCTTCGGACCCGACGGCGTCCAGAGCGCCGACGATATAGACGGTAGCTCGTCCTGAGAAGGTTATGAGGCGCGCGCTTCATTCGCGCATCAAGGCCGTGGACTCGCGGCGCAGCGTTGCGGCCTTTTCCGGCGGCGAGGCGCCTGGCTTTACGCTGCTTGAACTCGCCGTCGTGATCTTCATCATGGCGCTGATGTTCACGCTCGCAATGCCCTACATGGGCAGCTATCGCACCGCGCAACTCAAGAGCGAAGCGCGCCGCCTGGCCGGAAGAGTTTCCTATCTGTACGACGAAGCCGCAACGCAGAAGGTGGTCTTGCGCCTGATCTTCGATCTGAACCATCAACGTTACGCGGTCGCGCGACTCGACCCCTACTCGCCCAATCCTCAGTTTGTCGCCGAGCATTCGACGGCCGGAAAGATGGTCGCGATGCCGCCGGCGGTGGTGATTCGCGACGTAACCGTCGCCGATATCGGGACTTTCAACCGCGGCATCGTTGCCTGCCAGTTCTACCCCGAAGGATACGTCGACGCGACGCTGATTCATCTTGAGGATTTATCAGGCGACGTGCTGACGCTGTACCTGAATCCGCTGACCGGACAGGTCATTATCCTGGCCGGCGACCACACGCTCGCGCAGGTAACGCATCAATGACCGAAGTTCGCGGCACATACGCTCGCGTGAACGCGGGGTTTACGCTACTCGAGGTGATGCTCGCGATGGCGGTGCTCGGAATCGCGTTGCTGGCGCTGCTGGCGCTGCACCATCAAAGCCTCCAAAGCGTGATTCATGGACAGGACGTCACTCGCGCGGCAGCGCTGGCGCAGGCGGTAATGTCCGCGGCGGAGCTGGAGCGCTTTCCAAATCCTGGAGTGACCAAGGGTAATTTTCAGTCTCTCTTTCCCGATGAGTATCCGAATTTTACCTGGGAACAGATCGTCAGTCTTTCCG
>JAJZAG010000266.1 GCA_021799555.1 Deltaproteobacteria bacterium
ATTGGTTTGGATCGATTCGAGTTGCTTAAGCTCGCCAATCGCCTTGTCATATTTTTTCTGGCCGACGTAAAGCTCGGCGAGGCGATCGCGCACGAATTCGTTGTTGGGATTTATCTGGATGATCTTTTTGTAATAGGCGGTCGCCTCATCGGGCTTGTTCTGCAAAATTCGCAGGGTCGCCAGATCGAGCATCACCAACTCGGAATCCGGATTCAAATTGAGCGCCTTCTGATAATAACTGTCGGCCTGATCGTACTTCTTGGCCGCCACCATCACGCGCCCGGCGTAGTAGTAGCCGAGGAAGGAATTGGGATCGAGGGCGATCAGATGCTGGAAAGTCGCTTCGGCTTTGTCGTAATTGGTCTGCTTGGCGTAGAGCGTGCCGAGATAGAGATAGGCTTCCTGATTTTGCGGGCTTTCGGTCAGGACCTGCTTGTAATCGGTTTCCGCGGTGGCGTCGTCACCGAGCGCGCCGCTGATTCCGGCCGCGAGCAGGCGCGCGTCAACCGAACCGGGGTTATCCTTGAGGGCCTCGTTGACCTGGACGAGCGCATCCTTCAGCCGTCCGTCGCGGACGTAGAGGGTGGCAAGGCGGACGCGCAAGGTGGTGTTTTTTGGATCGGCGGCGACCGCTTCTTCGTAGCCCTTGAGCGCGGCTTTATGATCGCCCTCGTCGGAAGCGTATTCGGCGATCAGAAATGCGCCCATCGCTTTCGCGTCGTGGGGTACCGGGACATCGGGCAGATCGCCGAACGGATTGACGACGCCAGTGCTGACGGTCTGCATCGAGCCCCTACGGAGCTCGCGAATCTGGGCGCATCCGGCGGCGAGCGCGAGACACATTAGAAGCGCGACCAGCGCGCCGGTGGAAATTGCTTTCATGCAGAGACGAAAAATTCGGCAGGTATTTTCACTTACAGCTAACACCACGGATTCCCAGCGGTCAACTTAAAACGGCGGACGCGGCGCCCGCGCCCGCTTTGTATATTATATGCTATGCGGTGCCGGATGCGACCGTATAAACCGTGTCCCGATCGAAGCGGCGGCCCTTGAGGCTTGCCGCGCGAGCGCGGCTCGGCTACCGGTAAATCGCATCGAGCATAACTCCCTTGCCAATCCAGAAAGAACGGCGTGCGGCGGCGCACGAAGTCGCACAGAGATCCGCAGCCGTGCGGCGCGGCGCGCTCGGGCTGCCGGCCCTCGTCTCCCTGATGTACCTGGTGGTGTCGGGCGGCGCGTACGGGCTGGAGGACGCGGTTCGCGCCGGAGGTCCCAAGCTGGTGCTGCTCTTGTGCGTGGTAGTGCCGCTTACGCTGTCGCTACCGACGGCGCTGATGGCTGGGGAGCTGACCGCGCTGATGCCGATCGAGGGCGGATTTTACTTCTGGGTCAAGCGGGCGCTCGGTCCGTTTGCGGGATTCGCCGAGGCGTACCTGACGATTCTCTATACCGCCGTGGACATGGCGATTTATCCGGTGCTGTTCGCGGCCTATCTGTCGTTTATCGTGCCGATCGGGCCGCTCGGCCAGGTCGCGATTGGAATCGGCGTGGTGTGGCTTTCGGGGTTGCTCAATATCGCGGGAGTGCGCCCGGTAGGCGAGACCTCGATCGCGCTGGCGATAGTGCTGGCGGCGCCGTTTATCGCGATGGTGGCGATCGGTTTTGGAAAGATCGCGCACTTCGCGCTACCGGCGGCGCCGCTATTCGGCGCCGATCCATTCGGAGCATTGGGCGCGGCGTTGATCGTCGTCATCTGGAATTTCGGCGGCTGGGAGAACTTAAGCGTGGTTTCCGGCGAGATCGAAAATCCACGGCGCAATTATATCCGGGCAATCGCGATCGCGATGCCGATAATTGTCGCCGGATATTTGTTGCCCCTGATGGTTTGTCTGTCGGGCGCGCCGGGCGGCGCAAACTGGAGCGAAGGATGGTTCGCGCACGAGGGCGCGCGGATCGGAGGACCGCTCCTGGGCGGCGCGCTCGCGATCGGGGGCAGCGTGATGGCGTTCGCGGTGTTCGAGGCCGCGATGCTGTGGGTATCGCGGATGCCGTTCGTGCTGGCGCGCGAGGGCTATCTGCCCGCGCCGCTTAGCGACATCTGGGCGACGACGGTTACGCCGGTCAAGGCGATTATCGCGTCGTGCGCCGTCTTCACGCTTCTGATTCCGCTCGGATTTCTGGCGCTGGTTGTGCTCGACGTTTTTTTCTATATGGCGGCGCTTGCGCTCGAGATGGCGGCGCTGGTGCGGTTGCGCAGGCTTGCGCCGGATCGTGGCGGAAGTTTCATGATCGGCGGCGGTCGAATCGGACTGTGGCTGTGCGCGGCGCTGCCGCTGGCGACCTGGGTCGCAACCTTCGCGCTCGCGCTCGGGAGCGGCGATGGGCATCGCGATTTCATAATCGCAATCGCGTTGTCCCTGACCGTATGGCCCGCTTACGCGATCACGCGAAAGCGATGGGGCGGCCCCGCCGCCCGCGAGACCGCCCCATTCCCGATCGATTGATTCAGCGAATTATTGACAGGAGGTGCCGCTCGCGTCGAAGGTGAAGTCGAAGGTGCCGGCAAGTTTCACGGCGGCGCAATGCTTGTTGAGGTTGTAAGCGCCGACCAAGTCGCCCGAAATCTCCCGGGCGCGAAATGCGACATTGCACGAGTACGCATGGTGACCGGCAAAGACCGAGCGAGGGGTCACTCTGCCTGACAGCGGGCCGCCGGCAGTTACCGTGCTCAGAGATATCTGCCCGCTGGTCCCGGCCACGAGGTTCTTTCCATTCTGAACAAAGTAGAGGAAGCCGGTTCCCGTACCCTGCCTTCGGTCATCGACGCTACCGCTCCAGCATCCCGCCACATTGAGCGGCGGTTTCGAGTCCGGTTGCGCCATCAATGTTCCGGCAGCGCGGCTTGCCCACGGCGCGGATTGCGAATCCGCGTCCTGCGCGTGTGTGTTTCGAGGCGAGACTGCGACCGATCCGGCGACCAGTATCGCGGCCGTGACCCCGGCGGTGAACGCTCTTACGAGCTTGCTCATTATCTTTCTTCCCTCTACAACGAGCTTGGTCGCGCGAGTATAGGCGATCGGAGAAATCATGTCAAATAACGTGTGATTGGCAGATAGGTGCCGATACGTGCAAAAAGATGTAAGTAATAATTGAATTTACATCATTTTATCATGAAGAAAGTTGGAATAGAGCTATAGAGTGGCCTTGGTTTAGCGTGGACATAGAGAATCTTCGTCCCAGTTTGGAAACTTCGTCCCTCAGAGTTGTGGCGTAATCGCGTGATTCGGGGGCGCACAGCAGGAGGTAGGCGCCGGCGCTGGTGCGAGACGCCGTTTCGAGCTGTTTTTCAGCGGCGGGAGATATCGCGTCGTTTATGAAGATCGTTGGCGGGATTGGGCCGGTCCATCCTTGGCTGCGTTTAACGAACAGACGGCTCAAGTTGTAATCGGTGAAGCGCTCGCCCGGATCGCGCGAGCTTAGCCCGATGAAATTGCGACCCGTGCCGGGGATATAGAGTTGGAGAAATTCGAGCGAGATATTGCTGGCAACGGTCGCGTCGGGCGGGAGCTTTGCGTTGACCTGCTCAAGCGCCGCGACGATCGCAGAGGCGCGCGGCGGCGCCGATAGCCGGGCGACGGCCTCGGTGCCGATCGCGATCAGCAGGATCGCATCGAGGATGACGACGCCGAGCAGTCCGCCGGTCTGGCGCGAAGTTCGGCGCGGCGCTGCATAAGCCGCGCGCATCCATCGATTGGCAAGCGCCGTCCCATAGCCCGCCGCGATAAACATCACGAAGGCGCCCGGCAGCAGAAAGACGACGTCGGTGAAAACGTGGAAGATGTACACGGTGAAGAGCGCGCCAAGAAACCCGAGACCCAGCCATACGACGCGGCGCGCCGCGCGAAACCCGGGCGTGCGGATAATCGCGACGAGGCCGATAATCGCGAAGATTGCCGCCGGGAACGGATAGAGGAAGTAGCGCGCATCGCCGCGGTTCCCGAGTATCCCGTCCACGCCGAGTAGCGAGGTCAGATATACCGGCACGTTGCCGTGAGGATTTCCTGGCATCGTCGCGCCGAACAGATAGGCGGGCGAAAAGCCGATTCCACCCGCGCCGTAAACCTCTTTGACCCACCATGCGTATCCGCTGCGAAACGCGCCGCCCAGATACTCGGAATTGACCCGCATCAGCCACAGGACGGGAAGCACGAAAGCCGCGGCGAACGCCGCAAGCGGCGTGGCGAGATCGGCTGGCGATTCGCCGGCGGGCGGCACAAGAATAATCGCAAGCGCCGCGCCGGCAACGAGAGCTGCATCGGTTGGACGGATGAGGATCGAACATCCGGCGGCCAGCCCGAACGCCGCCCACAGCGCCAGCCTCGCGCGCGGGCGCCGATGCGGCGTTTTCTCTTCGACCGCGATCGCGAAAAATATCGCCGCGGCGACTATCGCCAGCAGCATCGCGGGCACGTCGCTCAGGACCATCGTCGAGTAGGTGACGAAAACCGGCGAGGCAGCCATCAGCAGCGCGGCAACGATCGCGCACGCGCGATCGAACATCCGGCGCGTAAGCGCGTACAGCGTGGCGATCGCGAGCAGGCCGAAAACGATCGTCAGGCAGTAGGCGTGCGCAAGGGCGACGATGCGCGGGACGAGCGGCGCGAGCAGGAGCGGGTAGCCAGGGGTATATCGCGACGGGTAAGTATAACCTCCGAAATGGAGCGCCGGTCCGAGTCCACGCGCAAGGTTGACGGTCATCGCGGCATATTCGAGGCCGTCGGGCCACGGCATAAACTCGGCGCCGCGGTACGAGCCGGCGTGAAGCATCAGGAGAATCGCGAAACCGAGAATTCCGCCGAGCGCGGCGAAATCGCGCGCGCCGAATGGCCCGGCCGGCGCGATGGGCTCGCGATTGTCGCGAAGGCGGCGCGATGAAGGCGAAGTCATTGCGGGCGGCGCGCTCCCAAGCGCCGGAGTCGCCGGGCGCGCGAGTCGGCGCGGCGCTCGCTTTGGTGCTGCTCGCGCCGCGGATAATCCGGATTCTCTATCCGGAGATTTGGGTCGAGGACGATTTTTATCTTGAGAGCGCGTACCTGGTCGCGGCCGGGATGCGCCCGTACCTGGATTTCGTGCAACCGCATCTGCCGCTGCTCGAGTGGGCCGCGGGCGGATATCTCAGGATTTTCGGCGCGAGCCATTATCGAATCGAACTCCTCAATGAGGCCGCGATCTATATCACGAGCCTGATGGTCTATGCGCTGGGCGCGCGCGCCGCGGGGCGGCGGGCGGGGGTCGCGGCGGGAATTCTATATGCTTTCAGCT
>JAJZAG010000267.1 GCA_021799555.1 Deltaproteobacteria bacterium
GGGAGATCCGCTGCTGGTCTGGCTCAGCGCGGAGGAGGAAGAAGCCTACATCGTGCCAACGATGCGCGGCTTTCGATGGGCGGGATTCGAGCCCGGCATGACAGCGATGCTCATGAGTCCGGTCTGGCATCGGCTCGCGGCTTGCGAGGCGCATGCGATCGCGCGATTGGGGGGAAGATGCGCATTCTTTTGGGGCAGCATGGGCCCGGAATACTTCGAGTCCTTTCTGAATACTTTGCGCGAGACACGTCCTGAATTTGTCACTAGCGCCGCTCCATTCATGTTGGGCCTGATCCGGGCTTGCGGCGCCTCACTGAATAGATTACGCGAGGCAACGAAAAGTGTGCGTTCCATTTCACTGGTCGGCTTGCCGCTTACGCCGCGGATGCGCGAGTATCTGCGCGAACGTCTCGGGGTTGGCGACGTGTTCGAGCGCGCCGGAACGCAGGAAGGGGCGGCGCTCGACGAGTGCGCAATGCACAACACGCCGCACGTGCACGAGGACGTATGTTATCTCGAGGTCGTGGACGAAACCGGAATTCCGGTGGCGGCTGGGCAACGCGGGCGGCTTTTGGTTACCAAGCTCAGCACGGCAGGCAGCATTTTCATTCGCTACGACACCGGCGATATCGCGGCTTTCGCGCCCGGCGAATGCGCGTGCGGAAGCGGCTTTCACCGCCTTAAGATCTACGGGCGCCCGGAGAGCAGCGTACTAGTCAGCGCGCGCCGGATTACCGCATATGACGTGCGAATGTGTATCGAAGAGGACGCCTCTTTGGTTGGACGCAACGTCCTGCTGGTCCGGGACGCAGGCGGGCGCGAAAAGATTCTGACTATCGCGGTCGAGGGCGAACCGCACGATCCTACGGGCCTCGAAGCGCGGCTCCGTACGCGACTCGCGGTTAATGCAGTCCGTATTGTTTGGCTCGGAGACCTCCGGATCAACTGGGGATTCCGCCAGGTATTCGACAGCCGCGATCTAGGGCTCGCGGCGAATTGATGGAGTAACTATGAAATTGATGCTGCCAACCAACTGGGATCCGGAGTTGCTCCCCAGAATCGCAGCGCTCAAGCCGGACTATCTATACGGAAGCCTCCCCTCGGAGGCGACTCTGCGTTCATCGTTGATCCTGTCCACGGCGAGTGAGGACGATATCGCGCGGCATGTAGCGAACGCCTCCGAACGTGGGATCCGCCTTGTCTACGTCATGAATGCGACCTGTCTGGGGAATGTCGAATACTCGGACCAGGGTCGCGGATACTTGCTGCAGCGCCTTCAGTGGCTGGTCGATATAGGAGCCGCCGCTGTGGTGACCGCTAATCCATTCGTGATGGAATTGGTTCGCGAACATTTTCCGTCGCTCGAGATCCATATTTCGGTGCTCGCCTCGGTCAACGACGCCCGCAAAGCGAAATACTTCGAAGAGCTTGGCGCCGCCGTCATTCACCTCGATCCTCAGGTGAACCGCGATTTCCGCCGCCTCAAGGCTATCCGCAAGTCGGTCGGCTGCCGGTTGTCGCTCGTGGTCAACGAAGGATGCCTGCTGAGCTGCCCGATCCGTCAATACCACTCGAACATGATATCACATTCGAGCGAAAGCATTAAAGGACGATACTATGTTGACTACTGCTACTACCGCTGTTCGCTGATGAAGATGGAGGACGCGGCCGAGCACCTTCGATCGCCGTGGATCCGGCCCGAAGACCTGTGGGTGTACGAAGACCTTGGAATCGATTTGTTCAAGATTGCGGGACGCGAAAAAATGGAGGAAGGGCCAAGCTCCCACACGGACTGGATCGAAATGGTGGCGAATGCCTACCACTCGAGGCGCTGCGACGACGTGGCCCGCCTTCTCGTCGGCATCCAGCCTCCGTACACGCTTCGCGGTGAAGAGCCGGAGGCGGTCGCAGTGCATATCGACAGCGGCTCGTTGGATGGATTTCTGCGGTTCTTTCAGGACGATCATTGTTCGCTCGATTGTAATCAGTGCGATTACTGCGGCAATTGGGCTCGGCGCGCGGTCAGGGTAGAGGGAAGGCCCTGCGGCTGCGCGACCGCCTTGGCTCAGGACCTCGAGACGATTCGGCTCGGAAGCTATCGGAGCGGCATGTGAACCTGGTCATTTTGCAGACGCTGATTGCGCTGCATCTCGTGTTTGCGGCGGTGTTCGTGGGTTCTAATATTTTTCTGGACTTTCTTCTGACCCCCAGCCTGGATGTCATTCCCCCGGGCCAGGCCGCGCGGCTAGGTGATAAACTCGGCACCCAATTTGCGCTGTTGAACTGGATAACTCTTATCGGCCTTCCGGTGACTGGAGGTCTGCTTCTGTGGAGACTAGGCGATCTTCCCGCGCTCCGCGACCATCGCTACTACATGACTGGATATGGCGGAGCGTTGTTGTTGATGATGTTGATTTGGCTGTCGCTTATAGTGACCGCGGCGATCTTGACGTTTTACCTCCGGCCCCGTGTGGTTGTGAAACTTCCTTACGACGTCACCCGCCAGCAGGTGGAGGCCGTGCGCGCAGACGCAATCCTTTACGCTGGTTGGATGCGGCGCCTGGCGCGTTACAACGCGGTAGCCTCGACTCTCGCGATAATCATTGGAGGAGTCTTGCGGTTTGGTGGATTCCATTTGTGAATAACATGTGCGCGGTCCCTGCTGGTGGGAGACAGACGCACGATACGTCCGCTGTCGAACGTGCAAATGATGTTATGATGCCTTGCGAACCTCAGAGCCTACGCGTTTCCGGAATACGCCCCGCGCTATCCGACCGTTTCGGCCGCACGATGAAAAAACTGCGTCTCTCGCTGACTGACCGATGCAATTATCGCTGTGTTTACTGCATGCCGGAGTGTCCGGAATGGGGTGTCAAAAGGGAAATCCTGACTTTCGAGGAGATCGAGCGCCTGGCGGCGATCTTCGTTTCGCGGCTCGGGGTCGAACAGATTCGCATCACCGGGGGTGAGCCGCTGGTCCGTCGGAACGTCGCGGACCTGGTGGAAAGACTCGGCGCGTTGCGCCGCGCCGGTCTTCGCCGCATCTCGGTTTCCACCAATGGCTCGCTGCTCGCACGATACGCGCGCGATCTGGCGGGCGCCGGCCTCAATGATGTCAATGTGAGTCTCGACTCGCTCTCGGCGGGGCGATTCGAAGAGATTACCGGCGGTGGAAGGCTCGGTGACACGCTCGCCGGAATCGAAAGCGCTCGCAAAGTCGGTCTCCCGGTTAAGATTAATTCCGTGATGATACGCGGAGTCAACGACGAGGAGGTGCTCCCGATGGCGCGGTGGGCGTATCAGGAAAATCTGCCGCTGCGCTTTATAGAGTTCATGCCCCTGGACAGCCGCGGTCTGTGGAGTCCCGACAAAGTATTGTCGGAGCGCGAGATTATCGCGAAGCTCCAACAGGAGTTCGCAGTGCTCGCCGAGGCGCGCACTGGCGACCCGGCGCGATACTTCGTGCTCAATGGAAGAGTTCGGGTCGGAATCATTTCGACTGTCTCCAATCCGTTCTGTGCTACATGCGATCGTATACGTCTGACGGCCGACGGACGCCTGTTTCCCTGTCTATTTTCGCCCTTGAAAACCGACCTCAAGAAAGCGATGCGTGCCGGGGGCGATGCCGATGACCTTGAAGCGCGGATTTTCGCAGTAGTGACCGCAAAATCGTCCGGCTTTCTCGAACGGTCGGTTGAGCAGCATACTCATGTCAGCATGCACGTACTTGGAGGGTAGCTGGCTTTATGAGATTTATCCGAACTAGAGACCGCCGCGCTAAGAGGGAGGGCGGGCTATGAATGATACGCGCCAGTTCCGGATCGTCTCCTTGCTGCTTGGTGCGGCGACTGCTGTCCTCCTTGCCGTTTGCATGGGCGCATCCGCGGCGCATGGACAGGTGCGGCCCGGAGATTTCATCAACGCCCGGAATGCGGCTCGTGTGAAAGATCTCGTATCGCCTGGAGTTCAGATACGCGTCGAACGCGGCATGAGCCTGAGAATTGTGCCGACCGAAAGACTCGAATGGCCGCCACCGTATCGGGAAGCAACTGAAAAATATTCCGCGCAGGTCAGACTCTCCAAAGATCATCGCAGCCTCAGCGGTTATGTGGCCGGCATGCCTTTTCCCTTCATAGATCCGAATGATCCCGACGCCGGGACTGAGATAATGTGGAACAATACGTTCCGCCCGAGCTCGACCGACGATTACGACGCGCGCGACTTTTCGTGTGTTAGTGAGTATGAGGGACTGAATCGGCATTACAGCCCGATCGACTACTATGAAATGGGTCACCTCGCGAGCTACAACCTCGTGGGCCGAACCGAGGTCGAGCCAACTCCGATCGATCCGGATTATTTAATTAGTCGGCGCTACCTATTGATGGCGTTCTACCCAATGCTCGCGCCCGAGAGCGATCGCGGGCGCGGATTCGTCCGCATCAGACACTCGGAAGCGGCGGTCGGCGATGACGTCTGGAGCTGGAACCCGGGCGTCCGGCGCGTCAGGCGCTTGAACGAGGCATTTCTGGGGACTGCAGCGGGTCCGATTACGTGGTCGCTGGACAATTTTCAGGGCTTTGCTGCCAAAAACGAAAACTACACCTGGAGATTCCTGGGCGAAAAACCGATGCTGGGAAGCGTCGCGGCGGCCCATGTACCGGAAGTAACCTGCCCGACTGACGGCGGCGCGAGTGCGTGTCCGGAGCAATGGGAAATGCGGCGAATGTATATCGTCGAGGGAATGCCTCGGACTTCCCGCGTTCCCGAGGAGCTGTTTGGCCGCCATGTCATGTACGTCGATGCTGAGATGGTGTCCGTGATGTACCAGGACTTCTATGACCGACGCGGCGCGTTACGGAAGAACTATGTGACCTGGATGGCATATCGCGACCGTCCGATGCCGGATGCTCGAGTCGCGATTTTTCCTTTCAAACGAATGTTTCAGGTGGGCGCGAGCATCGACGACTTTGCCGGTCATTTCGCCTCAATGTGCTATCTCCCGGCGCAGGATACGGCGGAACGTGAGTGCTGGTACATCAATATGGGAGCCGTGGACAAGGGCTTCTTCACGGTTAAGGCGATGACCGAAGCGGCGCCGTGACGGCAACATATCTGAAGGCTGCCATCGAATTGACCGAGCATGCAATTTCTGAGGTGCGGCGATGTTCAGGCGGTTTGAGTTTGAAAAGGACGTGTACGAGACCCTCGAGTTGGTACCGATGAGCGTGAGGCGCAAGCTCGATCTGCTGGGTTTGAAGCTCCACCTCAAACAGTGGCAGTCGCTCTCGCGGCCTGAACGGTT
>JAJZAG010000268.1 GCA_021799555.1 Deltaproteobacteria bacterium
GCCGCAGGTGATCCGCGCCGACTCAGGCAACAGCCGCATGACCGACAAAACAGTCGCGGTCTTGCCCGAGCCGGACTCGCCGACGATCCCCATCAGCTTGCCCGGCTCGACCGAGAAGCTCACGCCGTCAACCGCGCGCACTTCCCCCTCGCCCGTAAAGAACGAAGTGCAAAGCGACTTCACTTCTAGTAGGGTCGCCACCGTCTCCTCAGGGTAGCATCGTCTCGACGCTTACTCGGTATTTTGGCGCAACGAGGTGGTAGCCGTCGGCCGGTCGCTGTAGCGGTCGTAGTCAACGGTGAGCTCCTCTCCTTTCCGAATTCTCTTGAGGGCGAAGAACCGATAGTCGGCGTCGGCCGCGACGTTTGGGGTGCGAGAGTCGTTGAAATACCACGCAGGCGTAAGCCGGTTGAAACTGGTAGGACAACCGTAGAGATCGCCTTTTATAATACAGAAATCGTCGTAAAGCTGACGCACGTTGGGGTCGAGCCCGGAAAGCTTCTTCTTATCGATCCAGACGATTTCGTCGTCATCGTCAGGGAATATAAAAGTGCCCTGCGGGATGTCTCGGATGGCAAACACACCTACACCGTGCAATTTCGAACTCGCAAGGCGCGCGTAAACGCTCTCATGAGGTAACTTCGGCTTTGGATTTCTCAGCCCGGCGTTTCTCGCTATCGTCAATGTATTCCTTGATCTCACTGCGAAGGCTCCTCGCGTCTCGTGCAAACACCAACGCAACTATCAGAAGCATTATGTATACCACCCACGGAAAGTCAGCGCGTTGACCCAGCACATACGAAGTCAACGGCCTGCCTAGAATCAAATAGAGAAGAATAGCGATCGCAAGATCCGCGTCGGCCATGTAAAAGGAGAAGAAGTAGTGATCCAGATTAGCGATCTCATCGCTCTGCCCATGTAAGAAAAAATCCCACCGAATCGGTGCGCGGCGATCCCACAACTCTTCCAATAGGTTCCTTACCGCATCGACGAAAGATCCCAGCAGCCACGCCATAAGTGCGAACAGGCTGACCGCGATCCCAGGGTTCTCGTGAAGAATCAGAGGGGCGGGCTCTCCGTACGCTATCGCGAAGTAGCCAAGGATCAAGATGACCGAACCCGAGAGTATCTCCGCGACCAGTGGCCCCGCTTTCGGTACGAAGTTCATGAGGTCGGCACCTGCAAGTTTCTCAGATAAACCACTTCAAGAATAGCCGACTGAAGTTTAGCGCGCATTCGAGGGGTCCAGGCGGTCGCGCAGGTGGTCGCCGAGGAAGTTGAACGACATCACGGCCAGAAAGATGAACAGGCCCGGAATCAGGATCCACGGATAACGCGCGAGGTTCTGCACGTCCTGCGCCTGCGCGAGCAAGTTGCCCCACGACGCCGCCGGCTCCTGAATACCGAGGCCTAGCAGCGAGAGCGCGCTCTCGCCGAGGATAAAGCCCGGAATCGACAGCGTGGCCGCGACGATCGCGTAGCCCAGCACCGACGGAATCACGTGGCGCGTGATGATCCTCCATCGCGAGGCGCCGAGCGCGCGCGCCGCCTCGACATAGGGGCGCGAGCGCACCGACGCCGCCATCCCGCGGATAATCCGCGCGAAGCCCGCCCAGCTTATGAAGCTCATGATCGCGATAATCATGAAGAAGGTTTCCGTGGTGCTCATCCCAGCCGGGATGATCGCGGCGAGCGCGAGCAGGAAGTAGAACGACGGCAGCGACATCTCGATCTCCGACCATCGCATGATGAGATTGTCCACCAGCCCGCCCATGTAGCCGGAGAGCGCGCCGACCGTAATCCCGAGCGAGAAGCTGATCGCTACGCCAATCAGCCCGACCAGCATGCTGACGCGTGAGCCGAAAACGATCCGCGAGTAGAGATCGCGCCCAAGTCCGTCGCTGCCCATCAGGTAGAAGGGATCTTTAGGCGAGTCCGTGGTGAACAGATGCCCGTGCGACAGCAGGTGTATATACGTGCGGCGCGAGAGGTCCGGCGCGTAGTTGCGCTCCACCGGATCGACCATCCGCATCGGATGCGTATAGAAAAACCCCTCGGACCAATCCGACGGCGCGGTGATATGCGCGCGCATCGGCGGACAATCCGGCATCGCGCGGTTCTGATAGGTGTCGTCGTACGGCGCGAAGAACGGCGAGGCCGCCGCGAGCAAATAAAATACGATCAGACAGAGCGCCGAGGCGCGCACCGTCCACGACGCAAGGCGCCATTCGCGCACCAGCCCGCGCGACTGAACCGGCAGCGCGACCGGTTCGGCCATATGCTCTTGCATCACCTGCGGCATCGCACTCATTGTTGGCCCGCCGAGGAAAAGTCCACCCGCGGATCGACCGCGACCAGCGCCAGATCCGCAAGCAGGTTGCCGACCAGCAAGAGCACGGTGCCGACCAGCACCGAGCCCATCACGAGATAGATATCGAGCTGGCGCACGGCGTCGAGCAGCAGCAGCCCGAGCCCTTGCAGGTTCATCACCGCCTCGACCAGCGCGGCGCCGCCGAGCAGATCGCCGAGCGAGTATCCCGCCATCGTAACGAACGGGTTGAGCGCGTTGCGGAGCACGTGCTTGTAGATCACGACGCGTTCGGAGAGCCCCTTGGCGCGCGCGGTGCGCACGAATTCGGCGTTCTTGATCTCGAGAATCTGCGATCGCATCAACCGCATCAGCCCCGCCATCCCGGCCGTGCCGAGCACGAACACGGGCAAGATGAGATGGTTAATCCGGTCGGCGATTCGCGGCCAGAACGCGAGCGTCGAGTAATCGACCGAGTAGGTTCCGCCCACCGGGAACCATCCGGTCCGCAGCGCGACCCACATCATCAGAAAGGCGAGAAAGAAGTTCGGCACCGACATCCCGAAAAACGCGAGGAACGACAGGATCCGATCCCAGACGGAGTTCTGGTTTACCGCGACGACGATCCCGATCGGAATCGCCAGAGTCCACGAGAACAGCATCGCACACGCCGACAGGATGATCGTGTTGATCGCGCGCGAGCCGATAAGCGAAGTGACGCTCACCCGGTACGCGAGCGAGACGCCGAGGTTCAGATGGAGCACGGACCACAGCCACTTGAGGTAGCGGACCATGAGCGGCTGATCGAGTCCGAACTGCGCCTCCATCTGCCGGATCACCTGCGGCGAGATGCGCGGGTTGAGCTTGAGCGTCGAGAGAAAATCGCCCGGCACCAGCGACATCACAAGGAACGACAGGAAAGTGATCCCGATGATGAGCGGGATCATGTTGATCAGGCGGCGGATTAGAAAGCGTCCCATCGTGTACGATGCGCGGCGCGCGCGCGGCGTTTCAATTTGGTTTGAATTGGATCCATTCCGGATGGTAAAGGCCCCAGACCGTTGGCTCGTAGTTTTCGAGCGAGTCTTTCCACGCGGCATAGCGGGTCTGGCGCACGGTTTCGATTATCGGCAGCTCGTCGTGCAGGATCTCCTGGATTCGCCAGTAATACGGCGCGCGCTTGAGCGGGTCCATCACGGTGGTGCCTTGATCCATCAAGCGATCGATCTCCGCTTCCCACGGCGTCGCGGGTGTTTTCTGATCGGGGTACCAGATGTGCAAGTTGCCGGAGGAGCGCAGAAAGTCGGCCGCGTCGTTGGGCTCGAAGCCGCCGGTGAAGCCCATCAGGATACAATCCCAGTCGAAATTGGAATCGAGCTTTTCGACGAGGGTTTGGAAATCCAGCGGACGGAAGTTGACCTGGATTCCGAGCGCCGCGAGATCCTGCTTCAGGATCGCGCACATCTGCTGGCGCTCCTGCGAATCGGCGTTGGTCGTCAGCGTGAAGACCAGCGGATTACCGTGCGAATCGACGCGCACGCCGCCGCGCGCCATGTGATAGCCGCCCGCTTCGAGCAGGCGCGCGGCCTCGCTCAGGTTGTAGTCGTAGTCCTTCAGGTTCGGGTTGTGGAAGATCTTGTTCGCCGGCGAGATTTCGGCGACCGCCGGAACCGCAAGGCCGTGATAGCACAGATTGATGATCCCCCGCTTGTCGATCGAGTGCGCGATCGCGCGCACAAAATTCGGATCGGTAAACCAGTTGAGCTTCGGATCGGTCACCCCGTTGTGGACGAAGTGTTTGGGGTTGCGATTGAAGGAGAAGAACAGCTCGCCGGTGTCGATTCCGATCTTGTCGACGCGGATCTTGAGCGATTGCGCGTTGTCCTTCAGATCGATCACGTCGCGCGGGCGCGGGCTGTACACGTCGGTCTGGCCGGAGAGGAACTTGAGGTAATCGGTGTTCTGATCCTGCACGATCAAGAGCGCCCTGCCGTGCAGGCGCGGCAGTTGGCCGCCGTGCTCGTCCTTCATCCAGAAATCGGGATAGCGCTTGTACTGCACGACCTGGCTCTGCGCGTAGCTCGTCATCTCGAAAGGACCGTCGCCGACCAGGTCGCGCACGGAAGTGTTGATTCCCCACGTGCGGTTGAACTTGCCGGCGGCGTACGCGGCGCCGAGCGCGTGCTCGGGGATGATCGGAATCGACGCGGCCTCATAGAGCAGCGGCGCGAACGTCCGCGGCATGTGCATCGCGATCGTGTAGTTGTCGATCAGCTCGGTTGCGATCGGCTTGCCGTCGATCAAGAGGCTCGGGCGGATGCTGTTGGGCACTTGCGGGTCGTAGATCACCTTCATGGTGAACGCGACGTCGCGCGCGTCGAGCGCTGCGCCATCGAACCACTTGAGTCCGTGACGGATATGGAACGTGACCGTCTTCTGATCGGGCGTGATCTCCCAGCTTTCCGCCAGACCTGGCTCGGGCAGAAGCGTCTTGAGGTTGACGCGAATCAGCGTCTCGAACAGGTCGCCGATCACGGCGCCCGAGGTCGCGTCGGTCACGAGGATCGGATTGAAGGTGCGCGGATCGGCGGATGTGGCGTCGTAGAGGATCTGTTGGCCGGCGTGATTGAGTTTGGGCCGATTGACGCGGCATCCCGCCGCGCACAGCGTCACGGCGAGCGCCGCCGCGGCAACGGCGCCGCGCACGCCGGAGCGCAACAGAGCTGTGCGGCGCGGAGTCATCGCGTGGTCTCCGCTATCGGATAGCGCGGCGGCGAGGTGATCGGCTCGAATCGGCAATTCGATCGGGGGTAAGCGGCGGCACGCCGTTTCGACGGGTTCGTTTGATGAAAAATTACGGGCGGCGTCGGAGGAATCATTGCGCCGACGCTGGGGAATTTCGCGCGGCCGATGGGTTTGATGCGCTCATTTTGTGCCTTCGTTCTCCCC
>JAJZAG010000019.1 GCA_021799555.1 Deltaproteobacteria bacterium
GACGAGGCTGTCCGTCTCATAACGAAGCCGCAATGGTCGTCGGAAGAGCGTGCGGCGGTGAGTCTGGTCAAGGATGACAAACTTAATATTCTGCTGATGGTGCTCAAGAAAGGTGCACGGCTTGCTGAGCATCGGACCAAGGGACCGATCGCCATCCAGGTGCTATCCGGCCGAGTTCGCTTTTCCGCGGGAAGCGAACATGTGGAGCTTCCATCGGGAAGCATAGCGGCTCTTGATCGCGATGTCGTTCATGAGCTTGAAGCGATCGAGGAAAGTACAGTTCTCCTGACAACGGCGATTGGTTGAGACGTCACTGACGCTATGATGCATCCTTGTTTCAATCGGCAGGAAAACGCGAGGCAGGCGCGAACCCGCGCTCGCCGGGCACATCGCGCGCGAGTACCGCTGTGAATTCGGTCAATGAAGCTGCCCCGGCAGTTCATCGCACTGCCAGCACCGGCCAACCATCGGTGCGCGCCTCGCTCAAGTACAGACGTTTGCCGCTGCTCGCGCTGTCCATGGTTGCATTGGTTGCAGGGCTTTGGGCAGGACTTGATCGTGTGGGATGGGAACTGCCGGAAATTCAACCCGCACTTTCCTTAGCGCACGGTCCGCTGATGGTCTGCGGATTTCTCGGTACGCTGATAAGTCTCGAACGTGCGGTGGCGCTTGGTGAAGGCTGGAGCTATAGCGCGCCGATATTGAGCGGCACCGGCGCGCTCGCTCTGATCGTAGGTATCGGTGACCCGGTTGGACCGTTGCTCATCACCGTGGGCAGCGCCGGCCTCGTCGCGAACTTTGTAGCGATCCTCCGGCGCCAGACCGCTCTGTTCACAATCACGATGGCTCTGGGCGCAGTGGCATGGTTCGTCGGCAACTGTCTGTGGCTCGCCGGCCTGCCGATCATCGAGATGTTCTTCTGGTGGACCGGGTTCCTGGTCCTAACGATAGTTGGAGAACGGCTGGAGTTGAGCAGGCTCACCGGGCTGGGCGAGCACAAGCACATTTCCTTTCTGACGAGCGCGAGCTTATTTCTAGCAGGCCTTGTGACCGCTTCAACCTCGCCCGCGCTCGGATTTCGTCTGGCAGGTGTGGGGATGCTGGCGATGGCGCTCTGGCTTGCGCGATATGACTTGGCGCGCAGAACCGTAAGGCAGAAGGGGCTGACGCGGTTCATCGCAGTCAACCTGCTTGCCGGATATTTATGGCTCGGAGTTGGCGGATTGGCTTGGCTCTGGTTCGGCGATGATCTGACAACCTTTCATTATGATGTGATGCTCCATGCTGTATTCCTTGGCTTCGTCTTCTCGATGATTTTTGCGCACGCGCCGATCATTTTTCCATCTATAACAGGACGAGTGGTACCTTACCGCCGCACTTTTTATGTTCATTCAGTGATTTTGCATCTTTCACTTCTGTTGCGCATAGGTGGCGATCTGTGGACTTCCTACCTCGCTTACCACTGGGGTGGGTTGTTCAATGTGATTGCAATACTGTTCTTTGTCGGAAGTACCGGTCACGCGATTGCCGCGAGAGCAACCCGAAATGGCGAGTTTGCGCCAAGACATGGGGCCGTGCATGCGGCCGATGGGGTAGATTCGTAATGCCGAACAAGGATGCACCTTGCCCGCACGAGCACATAGAAATTCCGGAGCGCGATTGGCTCACCTGCGGACTTCTTTGGTTGGCAGTTGGCACGCTCGCACTTGGACCCTTTGGTATCGTGGCGCGCGTGGGGCAGGGGCTCTTCACCTTTATGCTCGTGGTTCACACGATCGAGGCGTTGTACACATCCATTCGCGCCTGGCGTCTGGGGTTGAGAGGGCAATCCTGGTTTCTCAGGACAATGGTGCTGGGCGCACTCGCACTTCTGGCGCTCGAGGCGCACATCAGGAGAGAGCCCGTGCCGAGGTCGATCACGTGAATTACAGTTGGTTCATCGTTGCTCTCGTGGTGCATTTGATCGCGGTGGTCATCTGGATTGGCGGGATTGCCGCCGTCACCACCGTAATGTTTCCAGCAATGCGCAACTGTGACGCCATCGAACGCAAGATTTCGCTCTTCCATCAGGTGGAACGCCGTTTCCGCCCACAGGCGAGAATCGCGTGGATGATTGTTGGTATGAGCGGTTTCTATATGGTCGGTTCGCTCAACGCATGGTCGTGGTTCGCGCAAGCACGCTACTGGTGGATGCAGGCGATGGTGGTCCTCTGGGTAGTCTTCGGATTGATGCTCTTCGTCGTCGAACCACTGGTGGCCGGACCACGTGTGGAACGCAAGCTCGCCACCGATCCGGCCGCCGCTCTTGCTCGGATGGAGGCGCTCCACTGGACGCTCCTGGTGCTGAGCCTGCTGGTCATCGCGGGCGCAATTGCAGGGACGAACGGTGCGCTGTAAACGTGAACTCATATCAGGCCATGGGCGGATCAAAGGACCCACTACTATGTATTTACGCAATCCTGTTGCAGTCACGAAGAGTGTAATGCATTCCGATCAGACACTGCACGGACGTTTCTACCAGTTGATGGCCGGAGATCATGCGCGGCTTGATAATCTGTTGGCCGAAGCGACTGATGGTGCGGGCGTAGCGGCTACTGAGAGCTACCGCCGATTTCGGGAAGGTCTGCTCCGACACATCAGCATTGAGGAAAAGATCCTCTTACCTGCCGCGCAGCGCCGCAGAGGTGGAACGCCGCTTCCGCTAGCAGAGAAGCTCAGACTGGATCACGGCGCGCTGGCGGCCCTGATGATGTTGCCGCCATCGGCTTCGACTTTCCGAGCGGTACGGGCAGTGCTCGATGCGCACAATCCACTCGAAGAAAGCCCGGGGGGTGTCTACGAAGAGTGCGAAAGTCTGATCGAGTCTGAATTGGATGAGGTATTGCTTCAATGTGAAAGCGCGCCTCGGGTACCGGTGTCTCCGTGGGTCGATAGCTCCAAGGTATTCGTTGCGGTAAAGCGCGTGCTGCTGCGCGCGGGTTACGACGAAGCCTTGCTGATTTCTCCAGGAACGGTGCCGGAGTGACCGAAGCTAAAGTCACGCAACGTATCGGTCGAGAAATGATCGGCGCGAAGCGTGGACTTTCGCTCACTGCGAACGATGTGCGTGGCTAGTCTTTTGGTTATAGCCGGATCCGCGGCGGACCAGCATGATTCGCATTGTCTAACTGAATAGAAGCGACCGCGCTCGCCTTGGGACGCTATACCCTGATGAACGCGAGCTTCCAGGACAACGGCGTTATCGTCCATCCACATATCAACATCGCAATGGCGGTCGCGGTTGAACAGGGCCTTATCGTGCCGGTGATCCACGAGTGTGAGCGTTTGGCATTGTCGGAGATCGCCCGCGCCTTATCGTTTGGTTGAGAAGGCGGCGCGCGGTGGCTTTTCGGGCGACGAACTTTCGAATGCGACGTTTACGATCTCGAATATGGGGATGCTTGGAGTCGAGCACTTTGCCGCGGTCATCGTTCCGCCGCAAGCAGCAACTTTAGCCGTAAGCGCCATTAAAGATCGTCCCGTCGTGCGCAACGGTCAGTTCGACATCGGCAAGATCATGATGATCACGGCCGCATCCGACCATCGAATAATTGACGGAGTGATCGGAGCGCGCTTCCTGAACGAGATAAAGCGATTCCTGGAAAACCCCGCGAGCCTTCTGGTCTAAAGCAAACCAGTCTTTAGTGAACTCCGGATACGCATGGCGCTGGACATGATTCTCGAGAAGATGTATTGTAAATCAATCTTCTGGACAAGCACAAGGCTAGAAACATGAACGACAAAGTCGAATTAGAGGCGCTGATTAAGCTGCGTGACCGTTTTCTCCGCGAGCGACTGCAATCTATACGCCAGCTTGTGGCTGTGTCGCCGACCAGTCCTCTTCCTGAGCAAACGCTGGAATCCCTGGCAATGATCCAGACAGCCGCTGTCGGGATCGACGCAGAGATCGCCACGCATATGCCAAGATTGGGGCACGGTGCAGAGCAGTGATGGCAGATCGCGCGAGGCTTCGCGTTTGGTACGAAATTGGAACGTGCCCATCGTGGCCCATGCGCTGAGCGACTTCACAGTTAGCGTAATGCGCACGCACGATTTACTTGGATGGGTGCGCCCGAGTTGAGTGGCTGGTTTGCGGGTTGTGAGAGTCGCGCTCGCTCGATTCATAAGTATTGTGTTGCTGTTTTGGCTGAGATACCTCGCATCTCCGGATCATGCCAAACAGGCGTCCGCGCCAGCGGCGGAGATTTTCGATGAATGAATCAGCACCTCAAAATTCAAACTGCCGGATTCTTCTTCCTTCGGTGCTAGAGTTTCTGAGCCGCGGACCGAAGAAACTCCTAATCGGCGGCAAATGGGTACCGGCAAAGTCCGGGAAAACCTTCGAGACCATCAACCCGGCCCATGAAGAGGTGCTCGCGATCGTCGCCGAGGGCGACAACGCCGACGTCGATGACGCAGTCCAGGCGGCGCGTAAAGCTTTCGAAGGGGGCAAGTGGCCCGTTATCGGGCCTCACCAGCGCGCCCGTTATTTGTTCAGGATCGCCGAGCTGATCGAGACAAATGCGAAAGAGCTTGCAAAGCTCATAACCTTGGACAACGGCAAACCGATCGAGGAGTCGATTGCGGAAGCTGCACGAGCCGCAGAGACGTTTCGCTATTACGGTGGGTGGGCAACCAAGATCTATGGAGAGACCAACCCTTCCGATCCGAGTTTGTTCAGCTACTCGCTGCGCGAACCGATTGGCGTCTGCGGTCAAATCATTCCATGGAATGGTCCGCTCTCGACGATCAGCTGGAAAGTCGCACCCGCACTGGCATGCGGTAACACGGTCGTCCTGAAACCGGCCGAGCAGACCCCGCTGCCGGCACTGCGTTTGGGCGAGTTAATGCTCGAGGCAGGCGTACCCGAAGGAGTGATCAACATCGTGACTGGCTTCGGTCCGACAGCCGGAGCGGCGATCGGAGCTCACCCAGATATCGATAAGGTCGCGTTCACCGGGTCGACCGAGGTCGGGAAGCTTATTCTCAGGGCATCCGCCGGCAATCTCAAACGCGTCTCGCTGGAGTTGGGCGGCAAATCTCCCAACATCATCTTCGCTGATGCCGATCTGGAACGGGCCGTGGCACTTTCCGCACGCGGGGTTTTTCGCAACCAGGGGCAGGTCTGCTGCGCGGCAACGCGGATGTTCGTTCAAGAGTCTATATACGACGAGTTCGCCGAGCGGATTGCCGCCAAGGCGAACGAGATTAAACTGGGAGAGCCGCTCGATAAGACAACGACGATGGGGCCGTTGGTGTCACAGGAACAGCATGAACGAGTGCTCGGCTACCTGAAGTTAGCGCGCGAGGAGGGCGCAGATACGAGGGCCGGTGGCGAGCGAGGTCCTCAGCCAAAGGGTTACTTCGTCAAGCCGACGATTTATACCGGCGCCAAAAACGGGATGCGAATCTCTCGCGAGGAAATTTTTGGACCGGTTGCCGTCGTGATTCCGTTCAAGGACGAAAACGATGCCGTGATTCAAGGCAACGATACGATCTACGGTCTTGCGGCTGCGGTTTGGACCCGCGACCTCAGTCGCGCGCATAAGCTGGCGCGCGCGCTCAAAGCGGGATCAGTGTGGTTGAACTGTTATGGAATCATCGATCCGATCGCGCCGTTCGGCGGTTACAAGCAGTCGGGCTTTGGCCGCGAGCTCGGCATGCATTCAATCGAGCTTTACACGGAAATCAAGTCGGTCTACGTGAAACTATAGATTTCGTTTCGATCGCGACTCGCGAAGAGGTCATCATGCGCATACAGGGACTTTCGATAGAAGCTACCCCTGAGAAGGTTGCCCGCATCTATAACAAGGCTTCCGGCAGGGTTGGGCGAGTGCCGACTCCGTTGACCGCGCTCGCTTACTGCCCAGATCTGATCGAGACTTTAACCACCTTATCCGGAGCGCTGACGAGTTCTCATGTTGTCGAATCTCGCCTTAAAACGCTCGCCTGTCTGCGTGCAGCTCAGATTGCGGGCTGTCCGTTCTGAGTGGATATGAATTCTGCCGTTGGCAGAGCGCAAGGAATAACTGACGAACAGCTTGCCGATCTGAGTACCTTCGAAGAGAGTCCTCGGTTCGACGTCAAGGAGCGCGCGGCGCTTCGATATGCGGAAGGGATGACCCGGACACCCGCGATGGTAGCGGATGAGGTTTTCGAAGAAGTACGAAAACACTTCACGACGGCACAAATAGTCGAGCTAACGGGCGCAATCGCATTGGAAAACTTCAGATCCCGGTTCAATCGAGCGCTCCAAATCGAGAGTGATGGATTTTGTGAGCTGCCACCAGACCATCCGGTTCGGCGTGCCATTTCGCGCGTGTAATCTTCCTGACGATGGCGCAGAGAACGTTCGCGGATCGGATCGAAACAACTTCGTAGCTCGATAAGTGGGAAAGAAGTTTTCAGGGGAAAGAAAATGGACTACCACAAATATCTGATTATCGGTGGTGGCATGACAGCTGATGCAGCTGCGCGAGGAATCCGCGAGATCGACAGCGACGGATCAATAGGCATCATCTGCGCCGAGGCCATCGGACCCTACGATCGGCCTCCGCTTTCCAAAGGGCTATGGAAAGGAAAAGCACTGGACAGCATCTGACGCAAAACCGGCGAAATAGCCAACGTGACGCTTCACTTGCGAACGACGGCGGTACGGCTTGACGTAAAAGAGCGGCGCGTCATTGACCGGGACGGAAACCCGTACGCGTATGAGACGCTTCTCCTCGCAACCGGAGGTTCGCCGCGGCATCTGCGGTTCGGCAGCGAGTCGACTATATATTTTCGAACGCTTGACGACTACCGGCGACTCCGCTTGTTGAGCGAAAAAGGCGATCGATTCGCGGTGATAGGAGGAGGATTTATCGGTTCTGAGATCGCGGCGGCACTCGCGATGAACGGCAGACACGTCACCATGATTGTTCCGGAGGCCGGGATAGCGGCGCGCGCATTTCCCGCTGATCTGGCGGAGTCGGTTACGCAATTGTTCCGAGAAAAGGGTGTCGAGGTCTTGAGCGGTAAAGCCCTGGGGGGCCTCGAAGAGAGTCGAAAAGGCATCGCTCTTACCGTAGCAGGCCATCAGCCAATCATAGTGGACGCTGTGGTCGCTGGCATCGGAATCACTCCCAACGTCGATCTGGCCAAAACTGCGAACCTGGGCGTCTCTGACGGGATTGTGGTCAACGATCTCCTTCAGACCAATGCGCCTCATATCTACGCGGCCGGCGACGTTGCGAATTTCTTCAATCCAGCACTGAACAAGCGAATTCGGGTCGAGCACGAAGACAACGCCAACACGATGGGCCGATTGGCTGGGCGAAATATGGCAGGGGCTTACGAGCGTTACACGCACCTCCCGTCGTTTTACTCGGATCTTTTTGAACTCGGCTATGAAGCGGTGGGCGAAATCGATGCGCGCCTCGAAACCGTGAGCAATTGGAA
The DNA here is from genome assembly GCA_021799555.1 of Deltaproteobacteria bacterium. Classification (GTDB taxonomy): domain Bacteria; phylum Desulfobacterota; class Binatia; order Binatales; family Binataceae; genus JBARDN01. The sequence goes on from JAJZAG010000019.1 coordinate 7,480, forward strand.
GGAACCCTATCGGGAAGGGGTGGTTTACTATCTCCGATCAGGCAGGATCCGAGGTGTTTTACTGTGGAACGTGTGGGACAAGGTTGAAAGAGCCCGCACGCTTATCAGCGAAGGTCAACCTCTTTCGCTCGTCGACCTCGACTCAGCTATCGCACGTTGATCAAACGGGGCACTGTGATGATCGCCATTAAACGAGTGTATGATCCTCCAAGCCACGCTGACGGCACCAGAATTTTGGTGGATCGGCTGTGGCCTCGCGGTATCAAGAAGCAAGACGCGCAAGTTGAAAAATGGATGCGCGAACTTGGCCCGAGCGACAAACTCAGGCAGTACTTCGGTCACGATGCTACGCGGTGGCGAGAGTTTTACAAACGCTATTGGAGGGAACTCAAACGGCGAGAGGCAAGTGCTTTGCTGGCGGAACTCGTCGAGACCGCGCGCGGCGGGACTTTGACACTCGTTTACGGCGCCAAAGATCGGGAACACAATCAGGCCATCGTGCTCAAGGAACTACTCGACCAAAGGATGCGGAAGAGTTGACGGCCCAAATGCACTTAGCCGCGAAATGAAGGCGATATGCATCTCGTTGGGCGTTCGATCTCACAGCGAGCGGCTTCGAGCGAGAGATTATTGTGGAACTCATTCAACTGATGAAAGGCGGTCTCTGAAACCTCGTGCGATGCCATAGCCCGGATGCTCTATTCGCGAGATTCTGACTTTGGAATGCCCGAGCGCGTTTTGCCGAAGCGCAATTTAACTACGATATGTCAGTGAGAACTCGAATGATAATCCGTCCCGGGGCACCGTTCAGGCTCGATCTGACCGTGTGGGCACTGCGCCGGCGGCCGCGTAACGCGCTCGATCTGTGGGATGGGACACGGTACTCGCGAACAATCGCGATCGGCGGCACCCCAGCGCGCATTGTCGTTTCGCAAACCGGGCCCGCAGACGATCCGAAGCTTGAAGTACTTTGCGTGTCGCGGAGGCGGGCTGTCGAAGCCGCCACGATCTCCGACTTGGTCGCGCGTTTACTGGGCGTGAACGTGAGCTTGGTCGAATTCTACCAGCTGGCAGCAACCGACGCTCGGATCACCGTACTTCTGAAAAGATTTATGGGCTTTCGCCCTCCGCGCTTTCCGACCGTGTTTGAAGCTGCGGTCAATGCGGTCTGCTGCCAACAGTTGAGCCTCGAGGTTGGCCTCGAGCTAATGAATCGCCTGGTCGCAGCTGCCGGTATGAAGTACACGGATGGAGCCAGCACCTCCTTCGCGTTTCCAGAACCCGGAGACATCGCGCGTCTCTCCGAAGACCGGTTGCATAGGCTTGGGTTCAGTGGACAAAAAGCTGTATCGCTCTTGAGCCTCGCGTGGACTCTCGCCAAGAACGAAGGCCATCTGGAGAATCTCGCAGAGATGGACAACGAATCGGCCCGAACTCGCCTGCTCGAGATTAAAGGTATTGGCCGATGGAGCGCCGAATACATATTACTGAGGGGACTAGGCAGACTGGATGTCTTTCCGGCCGATGATATCGCGGCACAAAGGAATCTACGACGCTGGCTCAAGATCGGCGCCCGCACCCGGCACGATCCCTACGAACTGATTCAACGCGCGCTACGAAGATGGCGCCCCTACCAGGGTATCGTCTATTTCCATCTCCTTCTCGCCAGTTTTGCCGAGCGCGGCCTGCTTGAACGCTCGGCGAGCGACTGCGTAACCCTATCGAAATCCGGAGTTCAACGAAGGTCTGCAAGCTAATCAAGCGGTACAACTCGAAAGCACGGCAAGAGTTGATTAATCATGACGCGAGCGTTATACCAGGCTAACCCAACAGATCGCGGGCATCCGATAATCGAGGTTTTCCGGAGCTGACGGATGCTGCCTAGATTTAGCAAAATCATATCGTGTTCTTTCTCGGGGGGTGAAGTATGTACACCCAAGATGTGTATTTCTGGCGTGCAGGCGCGATTGCCACGGTCGTGTTCATGTGCGTGGTGCTTGCGGCGCTTACGATCGACACTTTAAGACAGATCAGCCCGGGCGGCGCACGGGTGCCGTCGTACGACGTTATCAATAGTGCGGTCACATACCAGTACGATACGAGCCGCGGCGAGTACCTACCGAAGATTGGTGGCGAAGAATTGATCTTCGGACACCGTTACACTGAAGATGAAGCGAGCACCCTGATCGCAAAGGGAAAATTGGTAATCCAGAGCCGCGCGTGCATCGACTGTCATACTTTCTTCGGTAACGGCGGATATTACGCGCCCGATCTAACGCGAGCATGGATGGATCCGGTGTGGGCGATATCCCCAGGGCCTAAGCGCGCCGAACGGCTCGCCAAGTTCCTAACGAACCCGCTTAGGCTCGGTGCGCGACCGATGCCCAACCTGAAAATACGGCGCGACGAAGCTGAGGCGGTAGTTGCGTATCTCAAATGGTTGTCATCTGTGGACAGCAATGGTTTTCCCGACAGGTTTGGCGCGCCGGGTGCCAATTAGTCATCTGACAAGGAGGTCTCGATGTATCGCGCACAGCGGCTTGGCCTCAAATATCTCGCGGCGTCGACGGTTATCTTCGGCGCGATGATCATCTTTGGACTGCTCGCGTCGATTTACTATGTGCGGCCCGGCTTCTTACTCAACACGTTCAACTTCAGCACGGCCAAGATTGTGCATATTAACGGGCTCGTGATCTGGCTGCTGATGGGATTTATCGGCGCGATTTACTGGTTCTTGCCTCAAGAATTTGAGCGCGAGGTCGTAGGTATCGGGCTCGCCGAAGTCCTGTTCTGGGTGCTTTGCGCATCGGTGGCCGTGGTGATCGCGGTGTTCATCTTCGTCCAGTACGGAGCGGCCAACGAGTGGAGCATGTGGTTCATCAACCAGGGTCGCAAGTATGTCGAAGCGCCGCGCTGGGCGGCGATCGTAATCAGCGTGACGGCCGGCGTGTTCGCGTATAACGTCATCGCAACGTGCGTAGCGGCGCGCAAGGCGACTGGCGTGGTGACGGTTCTGATCGCCGATCTTGTCCCGCTGGTGGTGCTTTATCTCGACGCGTTTCCGGAAATAAGCAACATGTCGCAGGACCTCTTTTGGTGGTGGTGGCTGGTGCATCTGTGGGTCGAGGCGACGTGGGAGGTGCTGATCGGATGCATTATGGCGTGGACATTGATGCATCTAGTAGGCGCGTCGCGGCGCGTAGTCGAAAGCTGGCTATATGTTGAGGTCGCTCTGGTGCTTGGTACCGGTATCCTTGGTCTCGGTCATCATTACTTCTGGATTGGCACGCCGCGTTACTGGTTCGCGATTGGCGGATTTTTCTCCGCGCTCGAACCGCTGCCGTTGCTCGGGATGATCGTGCACGCCGTTTATGATGCGGGTGAACGTCACTTGCAAGCTGCCAACCGGCCTGCCTTCTATTGGACGCTGGCGGAGGCGTTCGGCAATTTCCTCGGTGGCGGAGTATGGGGCTTCATGATGACGCTCCCGCAGATCAACCTATATTCGCACGGCACGCAGTGGACCGCCTCGCACGGTCATTTCGCATTCTGGGGCGCCTACGGATGCGGGGTAATCTCCGTGCTGTACCTGGCGATCGCGCAGAGCCGTGGAAACCAACGCCTTGACGGCGCTGCGTGGAAATGGTCGTTTGCGATGCTCAATGTGGGGATGGTTGGTATGACAGGCGCGCTGCTGGTGGCCGGAATCGATCAAGCCTTCTATGAGCGCGCCATCGGCGGTTCGACATGGAATGCATACCTCTCGATGCAGGGTCGGCCGTGGTTCAATGAGAGCATGTGGGCTCGTCTGCTATTCGGACTGATGTTTGCGTGCGGTTTCGCAGTACTCGCTTACGATTTGATCACTATTCCAAAACGGCAGCAAGCTGACGCGGTCGAGGAGGCTACAGCAGCGGCTGGATCATGAGTCCCCATGCGATGGTAGTGACCGCGCTGATGCTCGGAGGGCTAGTCGCCACGGCTGGGGCATACGGCTTGCTATATGGCGCGTCTCGGCTGCACGACAGCGTGATACTGAGGATTGCCTGCTGGACGAGTTACCTTGTTCTCGGTGCGCTTGCGTGCGCGATCGTCTCGCTGACGCCATTGCGCTACGGTTGGAAAGCGCTAGTAGTTGCAAGCGCGGCGGCTTACCTGATCATCCCGCCGATGACATGGCGTTATTTGACCCGCCTTCATGGAGGAGAGAACAATGCTCCCGGACATCCTGAGCGCGCTCATCGCGCTCGTACTCGTCTGTACCGCCGCGCTTGACCCCCAAATGCTCGTGATACACGGGTTGATCCTCGCGGTGAGCGGCGCGGCGTTGGCTGCACTCGGGACTTGGGCCCATCGCGTTGATTATTTGAAGTGGCCAAGCGTTACGGTTATCGTCACCGGCTTTGGGATATTTTTTCTGGTGCTCTCCGGGGTGTCGGCGAAGTCGCCGGAGATCGCTTTCTGGGTTGTGTTCTGGAGTGCCAACGCCGCAGGACTCCTGTCTTTGTGGTCGGCGCTATATCGCGCGCCTCACGGTGCGATTGATGAATCTTCCGCCTAGCAGGCTGTTGAGAAGCAATATCTCCAATGTGTCGGAATCTCCAGTTTCTCAACATCCTGCTATTCTTAGTCGCGTGCGATCAATTCCTGTCGCGCAGCTTATAAGCGCCAAGAACGAACGGAGAGATGCGCGATGCATACGATGTCAATCACGAGTCGTCTGAAATTAACCCTCTTCGCGTGTCCGGCCGTTATGGCGACTCTCTTTACCGCATCGCCGGCACTGACCGCGCAGCGCAACTTTACTATCCCGGTTCAGGAGAAAGTCCTCGATATCGGCTCCGGACTAAAGTACGACGCGTGGACTTACGGCGGCACCGTGCCCGGGCCGGTTTTGCGCGTGCGCCAGGGCGATCGGGTGCATATCCATCTTATCAATGACATGGAGATCGCTCACGGTATTGACATCCACGCCGCCCAGATCGCGCCCAGTAAGCATTTCGCACCCATCCCCGGCAAGACGGACCTCAGCTACGACTTCGATGCCGAAGTGCCAGGTGCGTTCATGTATCACTGCAGCGCGCCACCGATGGTTACTCATATCGCAAACGGGATGTACGGGATGATGATCGTCGAACCTAAGGACGGCTGGCCGAAAGCGCACGAGGTTACGATCGAACAGGGCGAATACTACGGCGACCCCGACGATAACGGGTTGGTGGCGGGCGACAGCAAACGCATGATGGACGAGCGGCCCGACTTCGTGGTGTTCAACGGCGTCATCGAAAAATACGCGGACCACCCAATCTCGATAAAAGTCGGCGAGTTGGTGAGGATTTTCTTTGTCAACGCGGGACCGAACCGGACCTCAGACTTTCATGTGGTCGGGACAATTTTCAGCTCGGTATATCGAAGCGGCAATCCCGCCAATGCGTTTCATGGCGTGCAAAGCTTTGAGGTAGGACCGGGAGATGGCGCGATCTTCGAGTTCCGCGTACACGAGGCGGGCGACTACCCGTTCCTGGATCATGCGATCGCTCGCGCGTATAAAGGCGCAATCGGCATATTCCGTGCGACACCTTAACGGTCGGGGAAAGCCGTTGACGCTGAGCACGGCAAAACACAAGCCATGTGATCAACGGCTGACGTAGTCTTGTAGCTAATGTCGTGTCTCGCAAGTTTATTTCACTTCGGTATTCGACGCCTCGGCGGCTTCTACAAGATGCGCGAGTGGATGTTGGCGCATGGTTAAGCCGCATCGCTAAAGATATTTGCGAGACATGGCTTCAGGATCGGCTTTGTGCACGCGCGCACTTTTCGAGGTACTGACCGGCTATGCCTTTGGCGGTAAGTTCTTTGTACGCACTTCTCGCTTCCGCGCCGGATCAACTGCAATCGCGATGCGGTGCCTAATCCTGAGGGCGTTCGGCGAGCCGAGGTCGGGGTACTTGCCGATCGTGACGCCGCGCATCTGATCGCGTATGCGGCCGTCTCAGCCACAAGCCTTTGAACCATTGGGAGAGACCTGGAGCGCAAAGCCTCCAAGGTAGGTGTCACGGAGGAGAAGTTGGATTTCTGTTCTGGTTCTGGCCGCATCTGCGGCCCGATCGGTGAGCCTTCTTGCCATGTCTGCACCATGTATGCAGCAGGCTTGAATTGGGCGGTCGCTTGACTGTCCCGGCGCAAACGTAAATGCTCGGTGGTCGCGGAGAGGTTCGGGAGTCAGGTTTAACCGGCGTGACTCGAAATCACGTGAGCCCTTGTGGCTCCGGGGGTTCGAATCCCCCCCTCTCCGCCAAAGACTCCGCGAAAACTTTGAAGTGTCTGCCCGCCGATTGCCATCGTTCGTAATTCACACCGGAAATTGCCGGAGTCTCGAGCGAATTTTGCTCCTCCGCGTGATCCTGACGGAGCCTCGCTCTCGGCGGTCAACTGCACGCACTTCGCCGGCGTCGATAAGTTCGCTGTGGCGTTTGCGTCCTTCCGATTGCTCCACGCGACGAGCATTTCGTCCTATGATCGCTAGGGACGCTTGACGGATTTCGCTACTTTGTGGTCATGCTCGCGCTCTGAGCTTGCGCATCGAGTCAAAGACCGAAGGAGCGTCGGCGAAAAACCAGATCGCTATGAGCGCATCAGTGATGGCGCATCCGGCCGACGACAGCGGGTCGAATGGAATGAGGGGATTGCCGTAAAAATGATGCACAAGATCCCAGCCGGTGTGCAGCAGCCAGCCAATACTAATATAGCGGTAGGATTGAAGGCCCTTGTATGCGCAAAAGGTCACCATCGCGGTGAACGCAAACTCCCAGATGCCGAGGCCGCCTCCGCTCAGGTACGCGGCGCCTGCACCCGCGACCATGACCGCATTGAAGTTTCTCCTGCCCGGCTCTTTCAAAAGCGATGAGAGCAAGACGAATACCGCCGCAATGATGACGGGCGGTATCGCATCGTATGAGTGAAATTCGGCGATTTGATGTACGTCCATCGGTGTTCAGATCCTTGGGGCGATACTCGAATTGCGGGCCACCTCTTTTATTGTGAAGGTCCAGTTGGGTACGCGGCCTTGCGTGCCCGCCGGCCGGTGGTTCAACGGTCGAGGGTCAATTCGATCGAGAGGGGCACTTTGCGACGACTCGTCATTTTCCGTATCAGCCTTTGGGCGATACGCGATTTCGAACCAGTCATGGTACGCGCGCGCCGGACAGGTTTTGATGCCGGGATTTGATTGGGGGCTTGCGTTTGTGTCCGGAAGCCTTACGCCTTACCCGAGATCGCGCGGGCTGCGCGGGATTTGTGAGTCGATGTCTTCTGCGCGGCGGCATCGCGCGCTCAACAAGGATTTGAACTGCAGTCCGCGCCCGCGCGTCGGCGTCAGCGGCGCGCAGGAAACGATGTGCGGCGTGATGACTGAGATAGACGCCGCAAAGCTCCCACACGAACTGGTCCACATCGAGGTCCCTACGAAAGTGCGCAAGATCGACGGCGCGCCGAACGAGTCCGGTCAGCAGGAGGCGCCATTGACTTTCCATTTCCAGGATTCTGTTTCTGACGCGGCCCTCGATGTCGTCGAACTCGAACAGGCCAGCCGCCACTGGACAACCGCCGGGCAGGCCAGCGCGCTGAGCCCATCCGAACCAATTGCGAACCAACGCCAGCAGTCGGGGGAGGCCTTCTTTGGCCGCCATCGACGGCTCGATAACGTTGGCTGCCGCGACCTCTGCCATATGCGACAGCAATTGGATCTGAACATCTTCTTTCGAGCGGAAATGCGCGAACAGCCCGCTTTTCGACATACCCACCTGATCGGCCAGAACTCCAAGCGTAACGCCGGTCAGGCCCGATCGGCTCATCAGAGCCAACCCTTGGTCGAGTATCCGTTCGCGGGTTGAGGTTGCGGGGCTGGACATGACGAGCATAAAAGCACGACCGGTCGTATTTATCAAACGCGCCGCCGCTGATGCTCGCCGCCGTTAGTCGAGGGGGGACTGATTGAATGTCGATGCGCACGGATTGGCCGCAACGCGAAAATAACCCTCGTGGCGCCGGGGGTCGAATCGACCCTCTTCGCCACGGAGTTTCGCGACCGGAGCAAAAGCCGGGACCTACGGCTCGCAGGTCCCGCCGAAAGCTTCAATCGGTTTCAATCGGCAGGGATTTATCGTTGGCCCATTCGCTCATCGAGCCGTCATAAACGCTGAGATTTCGGTAGCCCAATTGATAGAGCACGAACAAGTCGAGAGTGGCTGCGATTCCTCCGCCGCAGTAACAGATAACGTTTTTCGATTTGTCCACGCCGACGGCCTCGAACTTCGCGCTCGCGTGCGTCATCGCCGCCAAAGTCCCGGTCTGCGAGTCGACCATCGTCTCATAGGGAACGTTAACGCTGCCGGGAATTCGTCCGGGACGACCGTAGCGCCCGCCTTTGCCGCTATGGTAGCCGGGAGGCAGCGCATTAACGGTGACCGTTTCCGGATCTCCAATCGCCGCCATCACGCGATCCTTGCCGACGAACAGTCCCGCGCCGGGGCGTGCGATAAATTTCGCCGCCGGGTAACGGCACGGCTCGGATGATAACGGCCTGCCCTCCGCTTTCCATTTTTCCCAGCCGCCGTTCAGGATGGCGGCGTCCGGGAATCCGAACTCGCGCAGCATCCACCACACCCGCGTCGCCCACATGAGACCGCTGGCGCTGTATAGAATGACCTTTGAGCCGTCGCCGACGCCGTGACGCGACATCGCAGCAGCGAAATGTTCAGCGCTCGGTAACATAAATCGCAGCTTTACCGTGTTGTCCGACAGCTCACCTTGCAGGTCCAGAAAACCGGCACCGGGGATGTGCGCCGCGTCATAATCCTCCCGGCCGCTGACTATTCCATACGGCGCGTTTGTTCCCGGTTGGGCAGGGCGTAGATGCGTCGTGCAATCGAAGATCCTCAGTTCGGGGTCGCCTAGATGCGCGGCCAGCCATTCAGTTTGCACGAGCGCATCGGGATCATGAAACGTCATACGCTGCTCCATCTTCTTATGCTCCAACCGTAAGTTTGCCGGGTGCGAATTTAGAATAGTTGCAGTGACGCCGGTTGCATTGCGAGCCTTTCAAAGTCTTACGCGCGTTCGATCAAGGTTCCAGTGCCTAGACCGCCTCCGCAGCACATCGTGACGATCGCGCGGCGGAGATTACTCCGTTCGAGTTCGTACAGTGCCTTGGTGACAAGTCCGCACCCGGTTGCGCCCAGCGGATGGCCGAGGGCGATCGCACCGCCGTTCGGATTGACTCGCGTCATGTCAGGGCTGAGCGTGCGAGCCCAGCTAAGCACGACCGAGGCGAACGCTTCGTTGATTTCGAATAGATCGATATCCGCGATTTTGAGTCCGTTCCGATCCAGCAGCTTGCGAGTAGCGGGAATCGGCCCCTCGAGCATCAGCACTGGGTCGCATCCGACGAGGCACGTGTCGATTACGCGGGCGCGCGGACGGCATCCGAGCTCGCGCGCTTTTGCTTCGCTCATGAGAAGCACCGCCGATGCGCCGTCGGCTATTTGCGACGACGAACCGGCAGTGTGGATGCCGTCGGGCCGCGCGACGGGTTTGAGGGCGGCCAGGGCTTCGATGCTCGTCTCGCGCGGGACTTCATCGCGCGTAAATGACCGCATTTCCTTGCCGCGCGTACCGTCGGTGTTCATCACCGGAACTTCCACGGGTATGATTTGCGAATCGAAGCGACCGTCCGAAATCGCGCGTGCCGCTTTGAGCTGGGACTCGAGGCCGAAGCGGTCTGTGTCCTGGCGGGTGACGCCGTATTTGGTCGCGATCCGCTCAGCGCCTTCGAACTGGCTGACGAATTCGAATCGTTCGAAATATTTGCGGGTGATAGGCTTGCCAAACCCGGCGTTGGCGCACGCGATCGAGTAGGAGCCAATGGGGAGCAGGCCCATATTCTCGACGACGCAGGCGAGCACCACGTCCTCAGCGCCCCAAGCGATGAGGCATGCCGCCAGGTTGACAGCAAACTGGCTCGAGCCGCACTGCGAATCGATGGTGGAGCATGCGACGTCGACCGCTCCTCCTCCCGTGAGCCACGCGGTGCGCGTGACGTTCATTGCCTGCGCGCCTACCTTATTGATGCAGCCGCCAACGACCTGTCCAACAGTGGCCGACTCGATATGCGCGCGCTGGAGGACCGCCATCATCACGTTCCCAAGCAGCTCAGTCGGATGAACCACAGCAAGAGAGCCTTTTTTTCTTCCGATCGGCGATCTACCAGCCTCAACAATCACGACGTCCCGCATGGGTTCCTTCCTCAAGTGAAATTTTGAGCCGAATTTGGAGCTAGGGGATCGGCCCGGATCAGCGACGACAGTTTTGCACTACGTTTACTTCCGCACCAGAGCTGCGCAGCAGATTACATAGCCCGGTTTTGCGCCCGGTCAGAGTCCTCGTCGCAATCGAGAGCGCGGATCCGCGGATCGGGTGCCAGCTTCCCGATCGCGTAGGCGCTAATGCGAGCGTGATGTGCGCTGCAATCGACGCAGAAAGTTTGCTCTCAGGACTACCGGAATTCCACCCCGAGCCGCGCGTGTTGCCGCGGTTTGGAAGGCTAACCACGAACCGCCGCGGCGAACTGTTCAAGCTCGCGCTCGATTCCAGGCCCGGCGGGTTGGTACGCGATCTCGGTAGCCCCGAGCGATTCGAGCCTCGCGATGCGTTCGCGCCAGCTCGCGCGCGAGAGCGCGAGACCCTCCTTCGCAAGGAGAGCGCCGGTAACGAAGCGGCGGTCGCGCTCGTTGATCGCGATCAGGTGCTGATCGTGCAGCGCCAAGTGTCGGACGCGTTCGGGTACGCCGGCATAGACCGCGGCCCATGCGTCACCTTCGGCGATTCTGTTTGCCGCGCCCCTCTCGAGCGCGGCGTGAAAGGCCACCGCAGCCCCGTGTCCTGCAGCCGCGAGCGCACGCGCCGATCCGGGATCCTCGCCGTCATCGAGGACGGTGCCAAAGGTTAGGACAACGTTCCATTGAAAACCTGGGATGGGGCTTCCAGCCGAAAAAACTCCGTCGCCTAACTCCCGCGCAGCGGCGATTCCCTTTGGGCCGGCTGCCGCGATTATGAATGGCACCTCGATAGGCCGCGGTGCGCCGTATCCTGCAGGATGCAGCATCTCGAGAACACTGCCCTCCCACTCGACCTGTTCGCCGCGTAACAGAGCCTTGAGAACCTTGACGTAATAGCGCACGGCCGACCACTTCATGGGCCGCTGTCCGAGTGTCAGTCGCCCCGTAAACCCCGACCCCACAGCGACCGCAACGCGGTCCGCTCCCGCGATCGAGACAAGAGTCGCAATCGCCGCTGCGTTAGCCATCGGATGGCGCAAACTCGGAACGAGGACCCCGGGGCCGAGTCCAATTCGGGTCGTCCTTTCGGCTGCCCGGCACAGTTGTACCCAAACATCAGGATAGAGTGCGGGCGAGTCGTAAAACCAAGCCCTCGCGTAGCCAAGGTTTTCAGCCACGCGGGCATGCTCATGGCTGAGGTTCGAGGTCGCGAAAGCGCACGACAGTTTGATCGCCATTAGCGTTCCTTTTTAGTTGAATCTCGCTCTGCCGCAGCGAACCGTTGCACGGTCAATTCAGTTGAGGTCCGCATATTCGCCCGATCGCACCGGTGGCCGCAACCGAATCTTCTCTGAAACCGGCACATCCGCGAGCTGATAGGTCCTGCGCTCAGCCGCCTTGCCGCTCCGATTGGCGTCACGCCGAGACTCGCGCGAAGCAGATGGTCGCTCGCAGTTTCCATGAGTCTATACCTTGTCCGGCGGCGATCGCCTGACGAAGCTAACGGACGCGGTAATGACGGTCGGCAGGAAATTATCGGCTTAGCCTACGACGGCATTATCTTGTGCGGGACTCGAAGTTCTACTTCTCAAAACCTGGCGTTGGGAGTTCTTGCAGGCGGGTGTGGCATAGTTCGCAGGAAGTGATGCCGCGGGCGCGGGCCGCAGGATCGAGGGTGTCGTCGATCCATCGCCGGAAAGTCCGATAGTTGCGCAGGACCGTTGCCGGATCGGTACCGACTTTACCGAGGTCGTAGTGTGGGGAATCTATCTCGGCCGCGAAGGGGCAGGCGTGAAATCGACCTTTGGTGGTCAGCACGGGGAAGCATCGGACGCATCCGGTGCCCATCCCGTGATAGTCGCCCTCGCGATCGCGATCGAAATCGTGGCGTGCGCCGGCGCCGGCATGAAAGAGAACTTTGTAGCCTTTGAAGATGCGGCCCGGATGCGCCGCGCTCCATCGATCAAGCTTTTCCTTGGCGTGCCGCGGCAGCGGCTCGGCGTCGCGGCCATGATAAATTGAATAGTTGAGCACCGCTTCGACGCGCGGGTCGCTCTCAAGAATCGCGATCAGTCTGTCCGCTTTGATGCCGTTCGAGTAGACGGTTACCAGTCCCGTGAAGCCGCGTGCGCGAAGGAAGCGGATCGCGTCGATAATCGCCTCCGCGTGCAGCGTCGGCTCGCCGCCGTAGAACTTGAGGTTGCCGTCGGCGGCGAGCGTCGCTACGGCCTGTTCGAGGATCGCGTGCGAATATGGCCGATACCATCCGCCCGGCGAGCCGCTGATCGTGCACCAATCGCAGGTGCGGTTGCAGAAGTTGCCTTCGTATAGATGTAGCTCGCGAAGCTCGGAGTCGGCGGCCGAGTAGTGCTCGACCGGCTCGTGGAAAAGTATTGGGCCGAGATGAGGTTCGCGCGCCGAGTCGTTGAGGCCCCAGTCGTAGATGTTATAGACGACTTCGTAGCCGTCGATCGAATCGCGCTCGAGTCCGAGGTGGCGCGCGATAAAATCGAGGACGCCGCGCCGGTAATTGCCGGCGGTGGCTTCGGCGCCGGCGAAATCTTCAGCGTACATCTTGAAGATGCGCGAGACGTGGATGCGGCGATTTTCGCGGTCGATTCGGCAGTTCCATTCGTTGCGCAAAAACCGCTCGGTCGCCGCCCACAATGTATCGCGCAGGCCGGAAGCCTCGAACGCCGCCGGCCGCATCGGAGGGCATCCGACGCTGCCGCAGTTGATCGCGAAATGGATGCGCGGCTCGTGGAATTTTCCGCGCAGGATTTCGTGCTCGATATCGTCAAGGCTGACCGCCTGGGCGCCAGCGCGATGACGCCGACGCTGAAAGAACGCACCGTCGCGCGTCTTCCATACCGACGTGATCGGATACTCGGCGATAATCGCGTTCAGCGTGAAAGCGTTGTATGCATTGAGCCAGTAAGCGAGCCGCTCTTCGTCGGAGGCGAACGCGTCGGGATCGGATTGAGGACTCGAAGCGGCGAACTCGGCGATGACGCTATCGAGCTCGGCACGGCGCTCGGCAAGGCGATGGTAATCGACTTTTCCGTCGGGGGTTACGATCTTCTCGAGTAGACGCGTCCACTTCGTGTAATCCATGATTGAAACAATTCAACAATAGGCGCTGTCAGGCGCTTACGGAAGCACAACTTGCGCGACCAACTTTGCGTCTGCGTTTTCGCAAGGCCGCCGCGGCCCGCAAAGGTGAAGACGCGCCTCATCCCGGCGCTCGGCGCCGAGGGCGCGGCCGCGATAGGGCGCGCGCTCTTCGATGACCTGTGGACGCGGATGCGCACGCTCGAGGACGCGAAGATCGTGCTTGCGGTGACGGAACGCGATCCCGAGTTCGAGCAGAGGGCAACCTCTGTCATCGCGGCTGAAATCTGGCCGCAAGGCGACGGCGACCTCGGCGAGCGGATGGAGCGCGCGCTGCGCGGCGGACTCGAACGAGCAGACGCCGCGATCGTCGTCGGCAGCGATCTGCCCGGCCTGCCGCTGCGCGTTTTCGCGCAGGCGCGCGAGGCGCTCCACGATCATGACGCGGTGCTCGGACCGGCCGAGGATGGCGGCTTCTATCTGATCGGCGCGACGCGCTGCCCCGATGGGCTGCTCGCGGGGATGCGATGGAGCCGCGGTGACACGCGCGAGTGGACGCTCGAGCGCCTGCGCTCGCGCGGCCTCAGTGTGAAAGAAATCGAGGGATGGTTCGATATCGACACGCCGCAGGATTTGTGGCGGCTCGAGGAAAAGATTGCACGCGGAGAAATTTCCACTCCCCCGGTCGCGGCGGCGCTCCGTGCTATCCGGTCCGCGCGATCGACGCCGCTCAGGCCAATCAGCGTGATTATTCCGATGCTCAACGAGGAAGCGCGAATCGGCCGGCGGCTCGAAGAGCTAACGCGGCTCGAAGGGATCGGCGAAGTGATCGTGGTCGATGGGGGCAGCTCGGATCGAAGTGTCGCGATTGCGCGGTCGTTTGCGAACGTCTCCGTGATCGAATCGAAGCGTGGACGCGCGCGGCAGATGAATGCCGGCGCGGCGGCCGCGAACGGCGAAGTGCTTTTGTTTCTTCACGCCGATGTGTCGCTTCCGTGCGATGCCGCGGCGCGTATCGATCAGGCGCTCGATCAGAAAGGCGCGATCGCGGGCGCGTTTCGCACTTGGACGGTCGCCGACTTTGGCGGTCGCCGGCTCGGATGGGTGCTGCACATCGCCGATCTGCGCTCGCGCTATACGTCGTTACCGTATGGCGATCAGGCGATCTTCGTAGATGCGGCGGTGTTCAGGGAAGTCGGGGGATTTCCCGATCAGCCGTTGATGGAGGATCTCGAATTCAGCCGCAGGCTCAAGCGCCGCGGCAAGATCATTCGGGTGCCGGCAAGCGTGATCGTGTCGGGGCGGCGATTTATCGAGCGACCGATTTACTACGCCGCGGCGATGAATATCTTTCCGCTTCTGTATCGGATGGGCGTACCAGCTGTGCGCTTTGCGCGATTTTATCGGGACTCGCGTTAGCGCAGGGCGCGTCAACGCGAGTCCCATGGTTGGTTATTTGAGGGCGCGCACTCTCGCGTTTGCTTCGCGCCCGAGGCATCGTTGCAGCCACGCGGCGACCGCCGGCGTCGCGGATAGATCGAGCCGCATCATCGCGGCCCAGCTAAGCACCGAGGCGACGTTCAGGTCGGCGACGGTGAAGTTTTTGCCGAGCAGAT
>JAJZAG010000269.1 GCA_021799555.1 Deltaproteobacteria bacterium
GACGCCATTATCGCGCGAAATTCAAATCGCCCTATGAGTACGTGATCTCCTGCGCCCGCGCGGCCGGCGGTGAAATCCGAAACTATCGCCCGCTTTATGGAACGATGCAGCTTCTCGGACAGCCGCTCTACGGATGCCTTACTCCCAACGGTTACTCGAACACCGAAGACGCGTGGCTGAATCCCGACGGGATGGTGATGCGACTAAGTTTTGCAACCGCTTTCGGCAACGGAAATCTACCGCTCGAACGGCCTCCGTTTGAAGAAGAAGCAGGTGAATACCGCACGATGCGCCGCGGCGCAGGCGCGATGAATGGCAAATTTAATTCTCCCGATCGTCAGCGCCCCGATATTCCGCATACTGGCCCGCGGATGAAGCCGCCGTCAGCACTCTCGCTTTCCAGCACGCTCGGGCCTGGCGCTTTGGGAGCCACCACAACGAATGCGATCGAATCCGCCCCACCAAGACTGCGCGCGGCAATGATCCTCGGCAGCCCGGAGTTCATGTTGCGGTAGGAATTACAATGGAACCGATCGACGAAAAGCTATTTGCCGGCGAATCGCGATGCGAGCATTGTGCGATGCGCGCGCCAAACACGATGTCGCGGCGCGCGTTCCTGCGCCGCACCGCCGTACTCTCCGCCGCCGGGATCGTCCTCTTCAGTCCGCACGCATGGGCGGGACGCTCGCTCGCATCGACGGGGAACAAAAATCGCCTCGTAGTGGTATTTTTACGCGGCGCGGTTGACGGTATGAACGTCGTCGTCCCGCATGGCGATCCGATTTACTACGAATCGCGGCCCACGATCGCAGTCGGGCGCACCGGCGCCGAGGGCGGCGTGCTCGATCTCGACGGTTATTTCGGGATGCATCCCGCGCTGGCGCCGATGATGCCGCTGTGGAGCGAGCGCTCGCTCGCCTTCGTGCACGCGTGCGGTTCGCCCAACCCAACGCGCTCGCACTTCGACGCGCAGGACTACATGGAAAGCGGCACCCCCGGCGTCAAAAGCACGCAGGACGGATGGCTCAATCGCACGCTCGCGCAGCTTCCCGGATCTCACGGCCCGACAGAAGCGCTCAGCATGGGCGCGACGATGCCGCGCATCCTGACCGGCAAGATGCCGGCCGCAAATCTGCCGCTCGGACGCGGCGCGGCGCGCCCGATGCCGCTCGATCGGCCATTCATCGAAGAAGCTTTCGATCGCTTATACACCGGAAACGATCCGCTGAGCGTCGCGTACCGCGACGGACGGATGGCGCGCAAGAAACTGCTCGCCGAGATCGAGCAGGATATGACCGTCGCCGACGCCGGCGCGCCTTCGCCGCAAGGCTTCTCGCAGGACACAGATCGCCTCGCCCATTTAATGCGCCGCGACCCAACAATCCGCGTCGCCTTCCTCGCGCTCGGCGGATGGGACACGCACGTCAGCCAAGGCGCCGCCGACGGCCAGCTCGCGGGCCATCTGCGCTCGCTCGCAGAGGGACTTGCGAGCTTCAAAGAGTCGCTCGGCGCAACCTATCAGGAAACGATAGTGCTCGTGATCTCGGAGTTCGGCCGCACGATGCACGAAAACGGTAATGGCGGCACCGACCACGGCCACGGAAATGTGATGTGGGTGATGGGCGGTCCCATTCGCGGAGGCAAAGTCTATGGGCGATGGCCGGGGCTCAGGCCCGGCGAGCTTTACCAGGACCGTGATCTCGCGATCACTACCGACTTCCGCGATCCGATTGCGATCGTGCTCGGGCAACACATGGGACTCAGCGACGCGCAGATCGATCGCGTGTTTCCCGCGCGCCCGCGTCCGGGCGGCAACGTCGATGGACTGGTCACACTGTGAGCTAACGGATCCGCACCGCTTCGAGCAGATGCGCGGTCACGCCTCAGCCACTCGCGCGCGCGTGCAAGTGGCGAACGACGGATTTGCGCCGAATACGGCGATGCGCCTAAATTTCGGCGCATGGAATACGATCTCCTGATTCGTAACGGCACGATTATCGACGGCTCCGGCGCTCCGCGCCGCCGCGCCGACGTCGCAGTGAAAGACCGCCGGATTGCTGCGCTCCTCGACCCGATTGAAGGCGCGCAAGCTTCTGCGGCGAATGCGGTCGATGCGAACGGTATGATCGTTGCTCCAGGATTTATCGATCTGCATTCTCATTCGGATTGGATCGCGCCAATTCCGGAGCATGGTTCGATCCTCAAGCCGTTCCTGATGCAGGGCGTCACCACCTTTGTCGGCGGCAATTGCGGATTTTCGGTTGCGCCGATATTTCCGGGGAAAACGCGGTTGCTCGACGCTTCGGGGCAGATGCTTTCGGAGCGCAAGCTTGATTGGAAATGGACTAGCGTCGCCGAATATGGTGCGCATTTGACGCGTCAGGGCCTCGCGCTCAACGTTGCGCATCTCGCGGGACACGGCAGTATCCGGTTCAGCGTGATGGGCTCGAGCGCGGCCGACCCGTCGGCGGAAGAACTGCGCGCGATGCAATCGACGCTAGAGCGCGCGATGGCCGACGGCGCCGTCGGTCTTTCGACCGGGCTCGGGTATTTTCCCGGAATGATCGCTAAACCCGCCGAGCTTGCCGCGATGGCGCGCGTAGCAGCCGCGGCTGGCGGCGTGCTGACGTCGCATCTGCGCGCCTACTCGACGCGCTCGCTGTTCTTCTCGAGCGAAGTCGCGCACAACCTGCTCGCGGTTCGCGAGATGGTGTCGGTAGCGCGCGAGGCGCGTGCGCCGCTCCAGATCTCGCATCTGATCTTCGTCGGCCGCCGTACGTGGCCCACCGTCAACGAGATCCTCGCCAATATCGAGAAGGCCCGGAACGACGGCGTCGATGTCGCCTTCGATACATTCCCTTACACTTGCGGCAACACGACGATTCGGATCATCTTTCCCGCCTGGTCGCAAAACCAGCTCGAGGAGTTGCTCGACAGCGCCGACGGATGGGCGCGGCTTGCGGCAGGGTTCCAGCCGCTCAAGCCGTTCATCCATGACACGGTCCAGTTGATGTGGGCCGTCAAGCCCGAGCTCAAGCATTTCGAGGGGATGTTCTTCGGCGAGATCGCAGAGGCGATGAAGCTTGACCCCGTCGATGCTTACCTGACAATCGCACGCGAGAGCGGAACTCGAGCCCGCGTGCTGATTCATCTCTACAGCGGTGACGACCGCAACGAGAACGCGCTCCGCGCAGCGATGAGCCATCCGCTGAACGCCTTCGAGATGGATACGATTCTGACCTCGCGGGGGCACAACAACCCCGCAAGCTTCGGCACCTACCCGCGCATCCTGGGCTACTACGTGCGCGAACTCGGACTGCTTTCGCTCGAGGACGCGATCCACAAGATGACCGGGATGGCGGCCGACCGGATGCATCTACGCGGGCGCGGCTATGTCCGCGCGGGCGCGGCGGCGGACTTCTGCATCTTCGACGCGGACAAGATCGGATGCGACGCCGACGCGCGCACACCCGACCGCGATCCAACAGGAATCGAGCACGTGATCGTCAACGGCCGTTCGGTCGTCAAGGACGGAATATGGTGCGGCGACGGCGTGATGGCCGGCCAGTGGTTGACGCGCGGCGCATAATCAACAAACCGCCGCGCGCGATGCGCTCGCGAGGGCGCGAGGACAGCGGAGGATGACGCCATCGCGATGGCTTCGTTTTATCGAGGTGCGCCCGGATGCGCCACGGTTTTCCCTCGTAACTCCGCGATATTTTTTTCCGTTCGGTGGCTTCGATCCGTCCAATTCGCCCCTGAAATTTTCACGGTGCCGCGCCCGCCTGCTAGCGAGTTGGAAATGGACCTGGCATCGAAGCAGGCGATTCTGGAGCTCCTCAACCCGGCTGACAGGCTGGAGAAACTTCTGGCCTTCTTGAACGCGAGCTAGTTAACGAGTCGGCGCGAGAGCGCGGAAGCGATTGACCGGCGATGGTCTTTCGGTCGTCGAGGGCGGAAAATGATTTGGCGAGTGACTGACGCGCCAACGGTCGCGCGGAGTCTTTGCGATGGCGGGAATTTACGATCAGAGCGGCACCGAGGCGCGTTTTGATTGGGGGCCGGACGGGGCGCGGGAGCTTGGGCGCGACTCGCGCGTCGTTATTGTCGTGGATATCCTCAGCTTTTCGACCGCGATCGACGTGGCTGTTTCGCATGGGGCCGCCGTCTATCCGTGCCAATTCGCGCACGGCGAAGCGAAGGCGCTGGCGTTGCGTCTGGGCGGAATCGAGACGGCGCCGCGCAAATCGACTACTTCTGACCGCCCGTTCTCGCTCTCGCCGGCGACGATGGCGCTTGCGCGCCCCGGAATGAAAATCGTGGTCGCATCGCCCAACGGTGCGCAGGTTTCGCTCGCGGCGGCGGAATGCAACGCAACCGTGATGGCAGGATGCTTTCGCAACGCGTCGGCGGTCGCGCGGGCCGCGCTTGCGATCGGCACGCCGATAGCGGTGATTGCGGCGGGAGAGCGATGGTTCTCAACCAACGCGCTTCGTCCCTCGTTCGAAGATCAGGTTGGCGCGGGTGCGATTTTGGCGGCGCTCGCCGCGCTCGGCGCGCTTACGATGTCGCCCGAGGCGCGCGTAGCGATGTCCGCATTCCGAGCAGTGGAGAGCGATCTCGAATCGGCACTTGCCGAATGCGCTTCCGGGCGCGAACTAATCGCACGCGACTTCCGTCAGGATGTATCCTGGGCCGCCGAACGCGAGGTAAGCGCCACCGCGCCAATAATGCGCGGCAGCGCGTTCGTCGATCTGAACAACGCTCGTCCGCGCCCGTAGCCTGAAGACCGCAAGTAGTCAGATGGCGGCGGGTGCGTCATGCGGCGGTTTCGCGCAACACTGTCCAAATCGGATCGATGCCATCAGCCGATTTCGCCATCTGACGCGCGTACCATGCTTCGAGCTTCGCCATCGCGGCGGCGGCAAGTTCGGGATGGTCGGGCGCGAGGTCGCGGGTTTCGTGCGGGTCACGATTCAGATCGAAAACCATGATGGCGGGAAAGCCGTCGTGACAGGCGCGAATCGCGACGTGCTCGCCGAGACAAACGGCGCTCTGCACCGCCCATGCGCCATACCAAAGTAAAACGTGCTCGCGCCCGGAATCGGCGGCGACGCGAAGAGCGCCGGCAAATCCGAGCGCGCCCCAATCTGCCGGCAGTCGCGTAGGGAAGTCGCCCGCAGCGGCTACTCGACTTCCAGCGGAAGGCTTTTCCCGTCAA
>JAJZAG010000270.1 GCA_021799555.1 Deltaproteobacteria bacterium
GAGTACCGGAGGCTTATGGCGGCACTGCGTCATCTTATGTGATGGCGGGGATCGCGTCGGAAGAACTCTCGCGGGGCGATTACAACACCGCGTTATTCCTCCAGATCGGTCTAATCATCGCGGATCTCCTGGCCGGCCACGCCACTGAATCCATCAAGCGCGCGTGGCTTCCAGCAATCGCCAAGGGCGAAAAGCTGGTCGCCTTCGCGCTCACCGAACCCAATGCCGGCTCCGATGCGGCCACGATCACCACCAGCGCACGGCGCGATGGCGACTGCTATGTGGTGAGCGGAGAGAAGGCGTCGATAACCTTTGCCGGGTTGGCCGACGCCTGCATAGTCTTTGCGCGGACGGGTGGACCGGGCGCGAAGGGGATCGGCGCGCTGTTCGTGCCGCTGAACGCGGCGGGCGTGTCGCGACAGGTCTATCGCAGCGCGGGAGAACGGCTGACCCAGCGCGGTTCGCTCACGTTCGACGGCGTGCGGGTTCCCACCGACCACCTGATCGGCGGCGAGTCGGGCGGTTTCTATCAGGCGATGGGCGCATTCGATTACAACCGCGCTATCATCGCGCTGGCCTGCGTCGGCGTCGCCCAGCAATCCCTGGAGGAGACGGTCGAGTATGCCAAGCAACGCCACACCTTCGGACGTCCCATTGCGAAGCACGAAGGAGTTTCGTTCCAGATAGCAGAGCACCTGACGATGATTTCCGCCGCGCGGCTGCTCGCATACCAGTGCCTGGCGCTGCGTGACCGCGGTGAGCCGCATACAAAAGAAGCCGCGATGGCGAAATGGCTCGGGCCGAAAGCCGCTGCCGAGGCGATCCACGCGTGCATCGTGCTTCACGGCTGGATCGGGTACAGCCAGGATCTCCCATTCGAGCAACGCCTCCGCGACGTGATCGGCCTCGAGATCGGCGACGGCACCGCGCAGATAATGAAGTTGCTGGTCGCTCGCGAGATTATCGGCAAGGCTGCGCGGCCGTATTGAGGCCCGCGCGACGGCGACTCACCAAACCCGGGATCGCAATCAAATCGGCTTAGTGTAACAGCGAAGGACCACGCCTCTTCAGCGCGGACCGCGATCGGACAGATGCGCGGCAAAGCGCAGCCGAATGTAATCCGCGGTCCATCGGCCGCGCTCATCGCACAGCACGGGGCTCAGCAGAGCAATCGCTTCAGTCAGCGCTTTCTTGCGATCGGCAGGTTGAAGGGGGCGCAGAAAGTTCTCCGCAAAGGTATCGAGCCATCCTTCGATTCCGGTCGGAAGCTCCGTTGGCCGCGGGATGAGGGCTATGTAATCAACCGCGAAGCCGGCGCTAATCAGGCGTTCGCGGTAGTCCGCGACGGTCGGAAAATACCAGGGGATTTGTGCGGCCCCATTTATCCCACGCCGCGCGAGCACCGCCTCGAGCGCTACGATTATCGCCGCGACGCATCCGTGCCCGCCGAACTCACCAACGAACCTACCCCCCGGCTTGAGCGCGCGCGCAACGCCCGCCAGCACGCTGTCCGGCTCGCGCATCCAATGCAGCGCCGCATTCGAGAACACCGCGTCGAATTCACGCTCGAACCGGAGCGCGTGCCCGTTCACGACGCGCGCATCGATTCCTCGCGCGCGTGCCGCTCGGACCATCGCTTCCGACGCGTCAACGCCGACCACGCTTGCACCTGCGGCAGCGACCTTTTCAGTCAGCACGCCGTCCCCGCAGCCTAAATCCAAGATCCTCTCGCCCGCCACCGCGCGAAGCATCGCAAGCACCGGCTCGCCAAGGTCGCTTACGAACCTTGCGTTGCGGTCGTACGATTCAGGATGCCAAGTATTGAGCTGCTCAGGGGTGTTCATCTTCGAGGAAGCCGAGAGTCGCGTACCTGTCTTCTTCGTATACGCGGTCTGACAGCGAGGCAAATCGCGGCCAAGGAACAGTGGTGTTCTTAGCCCTTCCACCGCAGGCCGATGCTTGCCGTGGTGGGCCGTTACGAGTATGTGCAGCTAACGACAGTGTCCGCGCCGTGCGGAGGCGTCAATGCTCACGGGAATCGATCATATTGTTATTGTCGTCAGCGACCTCGATCGCGCCGTCACCGCTTTCACGCGCGCCGGATTCACGGTCACTCTTGGCGGACGTCACAATGTCGGTACGCATAATGCGCTGATCGGGCTGGCCGACAGTTCATATATCGAATTGATAGCGTTTCTCGACCCCGTCCCCGGTCATCCCTGGTTCAAAGCGCTCGAGCGCGGCGGCGGTCTTGTCGATTTCTGCATGCGAACCGACGATCTCGAGACTGACGTAATGAAACTGCGCGCCGCAGGTGCGGCGATTAGCGATCCGGCCACAATGACGCGCGACCGCCCGGACGGTTATCGCTTGAAATGGGATTTGGCGATCCCGCATCCGCCCGACACCGGGCAATTACCTTTTCTAATTCGGGACGAAACACCGCGCGACGAGCGAGTACCGCGCAAGCGATCGCACCTAAACGGAGTTACGGGCCTGAAACGCGTCACCGTCGCGGCTAACGATCCTTTCCGAGCGGGTAAGCTTCTTGGAAGCGTGAGCGGTGCGGCGCTTTCGCGGCAGGCGCGAACCGATCTTAATGCGCAAGGCTTCTCACTTGAAATCGGACCGCACGAGATTCACTGGCTCACGCCCAACACGCCCCGCACTCCGCTTGCCGAATGGCTCGAGCGGCGCGGACCGTCGCCCTATTCCGCCACGCTATACGCCCCGACGAGTCCACGAACCCCCGATGACCTGCTCGTTATGCGCGCCGCGCGGCTTGATTTCGAGTGAATAAACGAGCGGCGGCAAAATGGCGGCGAAAGATTGCGTCGGCGTGAGCGGCCATCTCGATTTGCTAGTCCGGCCAAGCCGGAATCCCGAATGGCGGGAGGGGCTTTCAGCGCGACGGGGTTTCTTTCCCCCGAACGCCACCTTGAGCTTCGCAGCGCCAGTGATACCGCAATGGCGAGGAGATTATTTTTTAACCGGCTGAAGCCTGTTAACGATTTCGCGCTCGCTGATAAAGGCGCACCACCGCCATCAAGACACGCAACGAAAAAAAATCTAGGATTCCATACATGAAGACCGACCAACATGCCGGCCAGATGAACCATCGCGACGACCGGCCCGCCGCTCCGCTGACCCTCGAAGGCTTCAGCGTGCTTCACCAGATGTTCCGGCTCCGGCGCGCCTCCTGGCGCGAGCTTACCGCATCGCAGCGCGCTGAAATCGCGCGAACGGCTGCCGCCACGCTCGGCGCCATGAGCGATCGCGAGGACGGCGAGTCCGCGGCCTTCGCCGGACTCGGTCACAAGGGCGACTTGATTCTGATTCACTTCCGGCGAAGTTTCGATGAGCTCTCAGCCGCGCAAGTTGAGATCGGCAAACTGCGGTTGTGCGACTATCTGGAACCGACGACCTCCTACGTTTCGGTGATCGAAATCGGCCTTTATGAGGCGACCGTCGCTCTTTACGCGCGGCTTTCCGAACAGAAGATTGGTCCCCGATCACCGGAATGGACGCAGGCGGTCGAAGCGGAACTCGCCGCACAGCGCCAGAAGATCGCGCCGCGCCTGTTTCCGAAAATCCCCGCGCGCCGCTACCTGTGCTTTTACCCGATGGATAAGAAGCGCGACGGCGCCGACAACTGGTACCGGCTCACGATGGACGACCGCCGCCGCCTGATGCATGAGCACGGGATGGTCGGCCGACGGTTTGCGGGTGAAGTCACTCAAATCATCTCAGGCTCGATCGGCTTCGATGATTGGGAATGGGGCGTCGATTTGTTCGCGGATGATCCCGTCGTGTTCAAAAAGCTCGTGTACGAAATGCGCTTCGATGAGGCGAGCGCAGGATATGCGAAATTCGGCCCATTCTATGTCGGAATCAGAATCGCTCCCGCCGAAGTCGAAAGAATTCTCGCTGTCTGAACGGCAATAGTCCGCCGTGCTGCATGCGTGCGCTTGCGCGCGCGGCAATTTCCTGATTTAGCCTGCGAGAGCGCATCGCAAGGAGACCATCGATGATCACCAAGGGCGACGATTTTCCGATCCATCAGACGCCGGAGCCGGTCCAGCAGGTGTTTACCAGCGACCGCAATTTCTACGACCGGTTTTTCTTCAACGGGTATTGGCGCGAGGGCGAACCCTTCTTCGCGGTCGCGATGGGAATCTACCCGAACGTCGGAATTCTCGACGCTTCGATCAACGTGATTTACAATGGCGTTCAGCATTGCGTGCGCGCCTCGCGGGTTCTGGGCGCCGATCGAATGGACACCAAAGTCGGGCCGATCTCGATCGAGATCGTCGATCCGATGCGCACGCTGCGATTGCGCGTCGATCATCCTGAAATCAAGGCCGACCTGACTTTCGAGGCTCGTGCAACACCGATCGAAGAGCCGCGTTTTTCGCGCCGCTCGGGACCGCGGATTATGTTCGACATCACGCGCTTTACGCAGCACGGCGGCTATCGTGGATCGTTGAGCGTCGCGGGTCGCCGGTTCGAAGCTAACCCCGCGCAGGTCTGGGGCTCGCGCGATCGCTCATGGGGAGTTCGGAATATTGGTCCGCAGGATCCTGCCGGAGTGCCAGCGGCGGCGCCGCCGCAATTTTTCTGGCTGTGGTCGCCGAACAATTTCGAAAATGTCTGCACCCACTTTGACGTGAATGAAAATTCGGACGGATCGCGATGGCATCAATTCGGCGCGATCGCGAAAGCCGACGCCACGACGCCTGCCGAAATCGCGGACGCGGTCGACTGGACGGTCGATTATCAATCCGGCACCCGCCACGCGCGCCGTGCCGAAATTATCCTGCACACCGCCGCTGGAGATAACCGCGTCGAACTCGCGCCGCTTTACAATTTCTACATGCAGGGAATCGGTTACGGACATCCGAAGTGGGGTCACGGCATGTACGTCGGCGCCGACGTCTCCGACTACGAGGCGTTCAAGCTGGATGACGTGGATCAATCACAGCCGCTCTATCAGCATATCCAGGCCGTATGCCGCGCGAAGCTCGGCACAGGCGAGGGGATGGGAATCCTCGAGATGCTGATAATCGGCGCTCACGCGCCGAGCGGCCTCAAGAGTCTGCTCGATATGCATCCGTAGCGCGAACGCCGCGGCGCCGAGTCAGTTGCGCAGCTTGCCAAGGACGCGGTCCACAAAGCTGGACGGGTGCGGCTTGTTTGCCGATACACG
>JAJZAG010000020.1 GCA_021799555.1 Deltaproteobacteria bacterium
GCGCGGACACGTCCGCGGAGTCGCTATGAATCCAGTCGATCATCCGCACGGTGGCGGCGAAGGCCGCTCCAAGGGGAATCATCCCCAGTCGCCGTGGGGACAACCGGCCAAGGGTTACAAAACGCGCAAGAAAAAGCCGTCGGACCGTTACATCGTCAGCCGCCGGCCGCGCGGGAAGCATTCTTAAGCCATGGCACGATCGGTAAAAAAGGGCCCGTTCATTGACGGGCATCTCAAGAAGAAGGCTGAGGCGGCCGTTGTCGCGGGTGACAAGCGGATTATCCGCACGTGGTCGCGGCGCTCGATGATCCTGCCGGAGATGGTGGGGCTCACGTTCGCGGTCCATAACGGCCACAAGTTCATCCCGGTTTACTGCACGGAGAACATGGTCGGGCACAAGCTCGGCGAATTTTCGGGCACCCGGACGTTTCACGGTCATGCCGGCGATCGCAAGGGCGAGGTCAAACAGGCCGCCGCGCCAGCCGCGCCACCGGCGGGAGCCGCGGGATCAAAGGCGGGCGCGTAAGGCGCGCGAATCGGGTCGAGTTACAACATGGAAGCGTTATCGCGTCATCGGTATATCAGGATTTCGTCGCGCAAGCTCAAGCTCGTGTGCGACCTTGTCGTCGGCAAGCCGGTAGGACAGGCGCTTTCGATTCTCGAGTTCACGCCCAAAAAAGGTGCGAAGTTCGTTTCGAAGACGTTGCTTGCCGCCGTCGCCAACGCGCGCGATCAGCAGAACGTGGACGAGGACAAGCTGTTCGTGAAACGGGCGACCGCCGAAACGGGACCGACTTTGAAGCGTTCGCTGCCGCGCGCTCATATGCACGCGACACCGATTCTCAAGCGCACCAGCCATCTTACGGTAATCGTGGACGAGCAGGCTGATTGAGGGCTATCGATGGGTCAGAAATCACATCCGCGCGGGCTTAGGCTCGGCATTATCGAGGGCTGGGACTCGCGATGGTTTTCGAGTCACGATTACACCGCGCTGCTCCACGAGGACATCAAGCTGCGCGAGTTTATCAAGCGCCGCCTGTATCACGCCGGAATCTCGAAAATCGAGATCGAGCGGATGGCCAACAAGGCGAAGGTGAATATCTACACGGCGCGCCCGGGAATCGTGATCGGCAAGAAGGGTGTCGAGATAGACAAGCTCAAGGCGGATATCGCGCGGCTGATGAAAGGCAAGGATACTTTTATAAATATCCACGAGGTGCGCCGCCCCGATCTTGATCCGCAGCTCGTCGCCGAGAATATCGCCCTTCAGCTCGAACGCCGGGTGGCCTTTCGCCGCGCAATGAAAGAAGCGGTGACGCGCGCGATGCGGATGGGCGCGCAGGGAGTCAAAGTCCACGTCGCCGGCCGCCTCGGCGGCGCGGAAATCGCCCGTCAGGAATGGTATCGTGAAGGGCGGGTGCCGCTGCAGACCTTGCGCGCCGACGTTGCATACGGATTTGCTGAAGCGCGCACAACCTACGGAGTAATCGGAGTCAAAGTCTGGATCTTCCGCGGCGAAATTCTGACCCGCCAGGAAGAAGAAGCCAAACGCGGCGGACAGGCGGCGCAGCAGCAATAAGATCACCATGCTCTCACCGAAAAAAGTAAAGTGGCGCAAGATGCAGAAGGGCCGCGTACGCGGCGCCGAATCGCGCGGACTCGAACTCGCCTTCGGCGATTACGGCCTCAAAGCCACCGAGACCGCGCGGGTTGATGCGCGCGCGCTCGAGGCTGCGCGTATCGCGCTGACGCGCCATATCAAGCGCGGCGGCCGGGTATGGATTCGCGTTTTTCCGGATAAGCCGTTTACCAAGAAACCCGCGGAAACCCGGATGGGAAAAGGCAAGGGCGGACCCGAAGGATGGACCGCCGTAGTGCGGCCGGGACGGATTTTGTTCGAGATGGAAGGCGTCGATCGGCCGACCGCGCGCGAAGCGATGCGGCTGGCGGCGCACAAGTTGCCGATCAAGACGATCGTCGTGGAACGCGAGGAGGGCGCCCTTGGAGCTTGACGAATTGCGGCAGATGAGCGCCGACGATCTGCGTGTAAAGGAACGCGAGACGCGCGATGAGATTTTCCGTCTGCGCTTGAAACTGCGCACTAATCAACTCGATAAGTCGTCGGCGCTCAACGGCGCGCGGCGCGAGCTCGCGAGAATATTGACCGTGATCAATCAGAAATCCGCGGCCCCCGACGGCGCCGTGAAAGCGAAGTAACGCGATGCGTGTGCGAACCAAACGGCGCGAGGGCACGGTGGTCTCCGCCAAAATGACCAAGACCGTCGTGGTGCAAGTCGATCGCCTCGTCGAACATCCGCTCTATGGCAAGCGGATGCGCCGGCGTAAGCGCTACATGGCGCACGATGAAACGAGCCAGTGCCACGAGGGCGACCGCGTGCAGATCATCGAGTCGCGTCCGCTCAGCAAGAACAAGCGATGGCGCGTAAGCCGGGTAATTAAGCGGGCGGCGGGCTGAAGGTAAGCAAAGCGCGATGATTCAGACTCAGACAGTACTTGATGTCGCCGACAATTCGGGCGCCCGCAAGGTCATGTGCATCAAGGTGCTTGGCGGCTCGCGCCGGCGCTACGCCTCGGTGGGTGATGTGATCGTGGTCGCGATTAAGGAAGCGATTCCGAACGGCAAGGTTAAAAAAGGTGATGTCGCTCGCGCCGTGATTGTGCGCACTGCGCGCGAGATCAGCCGCGACGACGGCAGCTATATCCGCTTTGACGGCAATTCGGCCGTGCTGATCGACGCGCAGCACGAGCCGATCGGCACCCGAATTTTCGGGCCGGTCGCGCGCGAGCTGCGCGCCAAGAAGTTCATGAAGATAATTTCGCTCGCACCCGAGGTTCTGTGACGATGGCGTCCGTTAATCGCCAGGTAAAATACAAGATCCGCAAGAACGACATGGTGATGGTCGTCAAGGGGCGCGATCGGGGCAAGACCGGCAAGGTGATGCGCGTGCTCGTCGACCGCGGACGCGTCGTTGTCGAGCGGCTTAATATCGTCAAGCGCCACTCCAAGCCGCGCGGCGCGGCGAGTCCCGGCGGCATCGTTGAAAAAGAGGCGCCGCTCAATATCGCCAACGTGATGTTCTTCTGCGATCGATGCAACGCGCCTGTGCGACTGGCCGTGAAGCTTGCGGAAGACAAGACTCGAATCCGCGTTTGCCGCCGCTGCGGCGAAGCGGTGGGTAACGACTGATGGCGGATAAGAACGACAAAACCGAACGGCCGCAAAAGCCCAAGAGTCCAGACGCCGCCGCCAAGGGGCAGGCTCTCAAGGCGCAGGCGGCCAGGGAGAAAGCCGAACGCGCCGCAAAGGCTGCGGCAGCCGCCGCGGCGCCGCGCGCGCCCGAGCCGAAAATTCCGGCCCGGATGCGCCTGCGCTATGAAAGCGAGATCGTGCCGGCGTTGATGCGCGAGCTCAAGATCGAAAACAAGATGCGCGTGCCGCGGCTTTCGAAGATCACGATCAACATGGCGCTCAACGAGGCCCGCGACAACGTAAAGGTGCTCGATCTCGCCGTCGAGGAGATCGCGCAGATCTCGGGCCAGAAGCCGGTGTTGACGCGCGCGCGCAAGGCGATCTCGAATTTCAAGTTGCGCCAAGGGATGCCGATCGGAACGATGGTGACGCTCAGGCGCGAGCGGATGTGGGAATTTTTCGACCGGCTCGTCAACGTCGCGCTGCCGCGAGTGCGCGACTTCCGCGGAATCAGCGACAAGGCGTTCGACGGGCGCGGCAATTATTCGCTCGGCTTGCGCGAGCATACGATTTTCCCCGAACTCAATCTGGACGAGGTCGATAGGGTCAAGGGACTTACGATTTCAATCACCACCACCGCGCGCAGTGACTTCGAGGGATTGACCCTCTTAAAGGCGCTCGGGATGCCGTTTAGGGGCCAGTCCGAACGTGAAGGACAGCAGCCCCAGGCGGCGCAGGCGTAAGGCGCAGGGAACCGATGGCTAAGAAGTGCCTCCGAATCAAGGCGACGCGCACTCCCAAGTTCAAAGTGCGCACGCATAACCGATGCCCGCTATGCGGACGCGCGCGAGCTTATTACCGGCGCTTCAAGATGTGCCGGTTGTGTCTGCGTAAATATGCCCTTAGAGGCCAGCTCCCGGGCGTTGTAAAGGCGAGTTGGTAAAGAGAAGCCGATAATGTCGAGGACCGATCCGATTGCAGAACTGTTGACCCGAATCCGCAACGCGATGCGTGCGCGGTACAACGAGGTCATTATCGAACACTCGCGGCTGCGCGAAGCGATCTGTCGCGTGCTTGTGGCGGAGGGATTTCTCGAGGGCGTCGAGACGGGCGGCGAAGCGCCCAAACGCAAACTTGTCATCAAGCTGCGATACTCCGCGACGCGCGAGCCGGTGATCAAGGGAATCGAACGTGTCAGCAAGCCGAGTCTGCGCCGCTACGCGGGCGCAGACGCTATCGCGAAAGCGCGCGGCGCGATGGGCGTGCATATAGTGTCCACCCCGCTCGGCGTGATGAGCGGGCGCGAGGCGCGCCGCAAGCGCGTGGGCGGGGAAATCCTCTGCCGGATTTGGTAAACGGAGCCGACGATGTCGCGCATAGGAAGACTACCGGTAAAACTCGAAAAGGGCGTCAAAGCCGAACTCTCCGGCTCCGCGCTTAAAATCGAGGGACCCAAGGGCAAACTCGAGCATCGCCTCAGCCCCGGCTTTACCGTTGAAATCAACAACGCCGAGTTGGTCGTTAAACGGCCCGGCGACTCGAACCTTGAGCGCTCGTTGCACGGATTGACGCGCAAGCTTATCGCCAATATGGCCGAAGGCGTCAGCAAGGGATTTACCAAGGTTCTCGAAATTAATGGCGTCGGCTACCGGGCCGAAGCCAAAGGAAATCAGATCAGCCTAAGCCTCGGCTACTCGCATCCGATCGTCTACCAATTGCCGCCGGGCGTAACCGCCAAGGTCGAGCGGCAGGTGGTAATCACGCTCGAAAGCGCCGACCGCCAACTGCTCGGCTCCGTTGCGGCGGAGGTGCGCGAACTTCGGCCACCCGAGCCGTACAAGGGCAAGGGAATCAAGTACGCGACCGAGACGATTCGCCGCAAGGCTGGAAAAGCCGCGGCTGGATCGACTTCGGCCTAGCGCAGGCGGACAGGGAATCAAGAGTCAACGACAATGCAATCACAGCGGGCAGAAAAACGGGATTTGCGGCGCGAACGGGTGCGCCGCAAGGCGCTCGGCACCGACTCGCGACCGCGGCTCTCGATCTACCGGTCGCTTCATCACATCTACGCCCAGGTGATCTCGGATCAGAGCGGGCGCCCGATCGCGGCGGCTGCGACGCAGAGCGGAGCCGGGCGGAGCGCTCTATCGAGGAAACGCAGGCTCGCGGCCGCAAAGGCGGTGGGCAAGGCGATCGCGGAAAAATGCCGGGACGCCGGAATTGACAGCGTGGTGTTCGACCGTAACGGCTTTCTCTATCACGGCCGGGTCAAAGCGCTCGCCGATGCGGCGCGCGAAGCCGGACTAAAGTTCTGAAAATCGAGGCACGACGTGGCGCAACGAATTGACCCGCAAGGGCTGGAAATCAAGGAAAAGGTCGTCCATATCAACCGTGTCGCGAAGGTCGTGAAGGGCGGACGCCGCTTCAGCTTCTCGGCGCTGGTGGTAGCTGGCGACCATAACGGATTGGTGGGCTTTGGACTCGGCAAGGCCAACGAAGTTCCCGAGGCGATCCGCAAGGGCGTCGAACGCGCCAAGAAGAGCCTGATCCGCGTGCCATTGCGCGCTGGAACGATCCCGCACGAAGTGGTCGGCCATTTCGGAGCGGGACGGGTGGTGCTACGCCCGGCCGCTGAGGGAACCGGAGTAATTGCGGCGGGTGGAGTGCGCGCCGTCGTCGAGCTGGCCGGAATCCGAAATATCCTGACCAAGCGGCTCGGCTCATCGAATCCGCACAACCTCGTGAAGGCGACGCTCGAGGCCCTGCTGGAACTTCGCAGCCCCGAGGAGATCGTTAAACTGCGCGCTCATCAGGGTGGCGAACGTCCCGAGGCGGCTTGAGGCCAGGCCGCGCGGAATTCCAGGTCCATTTTGCACGCGTATCGAGTCAAGCAGATAATCGATTCAAGCAAACGGTCATATCAGATGAGCGACACAATCCGGGTCAAACTGGTGAACAGCCCGATCGGAACCAACAAGCGCGTGCGAGCGACGGTGCGCGGTCTCGGCTTGGGCAAGGTCGGCAGCCAGCGCGAGCTCAAGCGCACCGCCGCGGTCGAAGGGATGATCCGTCGGTTGAAGCATTTGGTGGCCGTGGTCGAAGGATGATGCGCGGAGGTATCCGGCGCCGCTTCTGGTTTGAAAAGCATTAGCACGCGATTACGAGGACGCGATGAATCTCAGCGATTTGAAACCCGCACCCCGCTCGAAGCATCGCATCAAGCGGATCGGCCGCGGGATTGGTTCCGGTCACGGCAAGACTTCCGGCCGCGGTCATAAAGGACTCGGCGCGCGCTCGCACGGTAATACTCCCCCTGGTTATGAGGGTGGCCAGATGCCGTTGCAGCGGCGCACGCCGAAGCAGGGTTTCCGCCGCACGCAGAAAAGTGAAGCGCGGCGCGAAGAGTTCGAGATCGTGAACCTTGCGAGCCTGAGCGGGTTTGCCGATGGCGCAAGCGTTGATGCGTCGGCGCTGGCTGCGCGCGGAATCGTGCGCAAGGGTCACAAGATCAAAGTCCTCGGCTCGGGTGATTTGAAAAATCGACTCACGGTGCGCGCGGACGCTTTCTCGGCCAGCGCGCGCGAAAAAATTGCCGCCGCAGGCGGCGTCGCGGAGCTAATCGCCCCTGCTAATGCCTGATGCTTGACGGGTTTTCAAACGCCTCGCATATTCCGGAACTGCGCCGCAGGCTGTTTTTCACAGCCATGATGCTCGCCGTATACCGGATTGGCGTCGCGGTGCCGACCCCTGGAATCGACGGGCAGGCGCTCGCGTCCTTTTTTGACGCGGCGTCGGGCACGATGTTCGGCTGGGTCAACCTGTTTTCGGGTGGCGCACTCGAGCGCTTTTCCGTTTTTGCCCTCGGGATCATGCCGTACATCACGGTTGCGATCATTATCGACCTGCTCAAGGTGGCCTCGCCTTATATCGACGAACTTTACAAAGAGGGTGAAGCCGGGCGCCGCAAGATAACGCAATACACGCGCTACTCGACCGTCGCGCTTTCGATCCTGCAGGGGTCGATGATCGCGGTCGGACTCGAAAAGATTCAGGCTCCCGGCGGCGGCTCGGTCGTCTATTCGCCGGGTGCCTCGTTTATCGCGATGACGGTGATCACGGTTACGGCCGGGGCGATGTTCGTAATGTGGCTCGGCGAGCAGATCACCGAGCGCGGTATCGGCAACGGCATCTCGCTCGTGATCATGGCGGGAATCGTGGCGCGGCTGCCGAGCGCTCTGACCACCACAGCGCAGTTCCTGCGCGAGGGTGAGATGAGCGTCTTCACCTTCATCTTCATCCTCGCGGTCGCGGTCGGTGTGACCGGTCTTATCGTTTATCTCGAGACGGCGCAGCGCCGGATTCCGATTCAGTACGCGCGGCGGGTGGTGGGCCGGCGCGTATACGGCGGGCAATCCTCGCATCTGCCGCTCAAGATCAACACCTCGGGCGTCATACCGCCGATCTTTGCGTCGTCGATCCTGGTCTTCCCGGCTACGGTCGCGCAGTTTTTGCCGGCGCTCAAGGATTACTCGAGCTACCTGATGCCCGGTGGCTTTACCTACGATCTTATCTACATCGTTCTGATCTTTTTCTTCTGCTATTTCTACACGGCCGTTACTTTCAACCCGGTCGATGTAGCCGACAATCTCAAGAAGTACGGCGGCTTCATTCCCGGTATTCGGCCGGGACGCTATACGGCTGAATATATCGATCGCGTGTTGTCGCGAATCACGCTCGGCGGCGCGGTCTACGTAAGCGCGGTCTGCATCTTGCCGACGATATTGATCGCGCGTTTCAACGTGCCGTTCTATTTCGGCGGCACGGCGCTTCTGATCGTGGTCGGCGTGGCGCTCGACACGGTCGCTCAGATTGAAACCCATCTGCTCACGCGCAACTACGAAGGGTTCATGCGCCGCGGGCGGGTGAAATCGCGCAAAGGTGCGTAAGCCGTGCGACTGGTATTGCTGGGTCCGCCCGGCGCGGGCAAAGGCACGCAAGCGCGGATGCTTCGTGATCTCGCCGGCATCCCGCAGATCTCGAGCGGCGACCTGTTGCGCGCAGCGGTCCACGAAAGGTCGCGCCTCGGCGTCGAGGCCGCGAAATACATGGATCGCGGGGAACTGGTGCCGGACGACCTCGTGCTGAACCTGATTGATGAGCGGCTGGGAGCTTCCGACGCGAAGAAGGGATTTATCCTGGACGGCTTTCCGCGCTCGGTCGCTCAGGCTGAGGCGCTCACTGCGATGCTG
This sequence comes from Deltaproteobacteria bacterium, assembly GCA_021799555.1. Classification (GTDB taxonomy): domain Bacteria; phylum Desulfobacterota; class Binatia; order Binatales; family Binataceae; genus JBARDN01. Next base: position 8,461 of record JAJZAG010000020.1, read on the forward strand.
CTCAAGCGCAGCGGCAAAGGGATCGACCTTGTGATTGCGCTCAGCGTTCCGGATGAGGAGATCGTGCGGCGGGTCTCGGGGCGGCGCACCTGCACTCAGTGCGGCGCCATGTACAACTTGGTTTCCGAGCCGCCCCAACGCGTTGGCGTTTGTGACAAATGCGGTGGCGAGCTCTACCAGCGCGAGGATGACTCGGAAGCGACGGTGCGCAACCGACTCAATGTTTACAACGCGACGACGCGGCCGCTGCTCGAATACTACGGTGCCCGAAAATTGCTGGCCCAGATTGACGGGATGGGCCGCCCCGGTGAGGTTGATTCGCGCATTATCGCCGCCCTCGACGGACTGCTTTCGAAGTCGGAGCGCGCCAAGGCTTCAAGAGGGCGGGACAATTGAAGCCGCTAGCCGAATAATGATCACGATCAAGACGGCTGAGGAAATCGCGATTATGCGCCGCGCAAGCCAGATTGTCGCGGAGGTTCTTGACGCGCTGGCAGCGGCCGTTCGCCCCGGCATTTCGACCGACGAACTCGACGCCCTCGCCGAACGGCTGACGCTCGAGCGTGGCGCACGCCCGGCCTTCAAAGGCTACAAACCGGGCGAGGTCGTCTATCCGAAGTCGCTGTGCGTGTCGATTAACGAAGAGATCGTTCATGGGATCCCATCGGGAAGAAAGCTGCGTGCGGGAGATATCGTCGGGCTCGACTACGGCGTCGTTTACGACGGCTTTTATGGAGATGCGGCTCGGACGGTGCCGGTCGGCGGGATTTCTGAAAACGCCCGGCGGCTCCTGAGCGTCACGCGCGAGGCGCTATACGCTGGAATCGCCAAGGCGCATGCGGGCAACCGGATCTCCGACATTGCCCGAGCGGTGCAGGCGGTCGCAGAAAATGCTGGATACTCAGTGGTGACGGATTTTGCCGGGCATGGAATAGGGCGGCGGCTTCATGAGGATCCGCAGGTGCCCAATTACTTCCGCCGCGGGATGCCTAACCCGCGGCTCCAGGAGGGGATGACGATCGCGATCGAGCCGATGGTCAACGAGGGATCGCCCGAATTAGAGATACTCGCGGACGGGTGGACTGCGGTAACTGCAGACGGTAAGCTATCAGCCCACTTCGAGCACTCGATTGCGATCACCTCAAACGGACCGATAATCCTGAGCGAGTTGGACAATGTCTAAGGGCGATTCTATCGAGGTTCAGGGAACGGTCAACGAGGCGCTGCCGAATGCGGTGTTTCGCGTGACGCTCGACAATGGGCACAAGGTGTTGGCGCATATTTCCGGCAAAATGCGGATGCATTACATCAAGATACTTCCCGGCGACAAGGTGACGGTGGAACTATCCCCCTACGACCTGACCCGCGGCAGGATTACCTACCGGCAGCGCTAAGCGCGCCGGCGATTCGGTACGAAACGATGAAGGTTCGAGCGTCGGTCAAAAAGATTTGCAAAAACTGCAAGGTGGTGCGCCGCCAGGGCGTCGTACGTATCCTGTGCTCCAACCCGCGCCATAAGCAGCGCCAGGGTTAGAGACGCACCTTAAGGTTCAATGAGGAATTTGCGATGGCACGAGTAGCGGGCGTTGAGCTGCCGAAGAACAAGCGGATGGAAATCGCGCTCACCTATATCTATGGAATCGGACGCTCGGCCGCGGTCAAGATTCTCGACAAGGCCGGCGTCGATCGCGCGCGCAAGAGCGACGATCTTAGCGCCGAAGAGCAGAGCCGCATCCGCCAGGTGATCGATACCGACTACGAAGTCGAAGGCGATCTGCGCCGCGAGATTCAGCAGAATATCAAGCGGCTCATGGACCTCGGATGCTACCGCGGAATCCGGCACCGCCGCTCGCTGCCGGTGCGCGGGCAGCGGACCCATACCAACGCGCGCACGCGCAAAGGTCCGCGCAAAGTTGTCGCGGGCAAGAAGCAAGCGCCGACCAAATAACCGGCCGCGCGCCCAAAAAGTTTAGCGAACGAGAACATAATAGATGGCAGACGAAACCAAAGAGACCAAAGAAGCTCCTGCTGCGGGTGCTGACAAGCCCGCCGCGGCCGGCGCCGCCGCTGCGCCCGCGCCGCGGCGCAAGCGCACCAAACGCTCAGTACCGGAGGGCGTTGCGCATATCCACGCGACCTTCAACAACACGATTGTGACGATCACCGATCAGCAGGGACTCGTTATCGCGTGGGCGAGCGCGGGCTCGGTCGGGTTCAAGGGTTCGCGCAAGGGAACACCGTACGCGGCGCAAATGGCGGCCGAAGCGTGCGCGCGCAAATGCTCCGAAGTCGGGATGCGCGCGGTGGTCGCGTTTGTAAAGGGACCCGGTGGCGGACGCGAGTCGGCGGTGCGTGCGCTGCAAGCCGCGGGCCTTGGTGTAATTTCAATCAAAGACGTGACCCCGATTCCGCACAACGGATGCCGTCCGCCAAAGCGGCGCAGGGTCTGATCACCTCATAAAAAGGACGAAGGCACGTGGCGAGAAATCTTGGTCCTGTATGCCGGCTATGCCGGCGCGAAGGGCTGAAGCTGTTCCTCAAGGGAGAGCGATGCTTCAGCGACAAGTGTGCGATCGAGCGGCGCAATTATCCGCCCGGCGCGCACGGGCAATCCCGTACCCGCTTCTCGGAGTTTGCGATCCGGCTGCGCGAAAAGCAGAAGGTTAAGCGGATTTACGGGATGCTCGAGAAGCAGTTCGCTCACTACTTCGAGGAGGCCGAACGCCTGCCCGGCATCACGGGCGAAAATCTGCTCGTCCTGCTCGAGCGGCGGCTCGACAACGCGGTCTACAAGCTCGGCTTCGCCAGCTCGCTCGCGCAGGCCCGCCAGCTGGTTCGCCACGGGCATTACCAGGTCAACGGCAAGACCGTAACGATCCCGTCCTATCAGCTCGAAGTCGGCGACGTGGTGAGTATCACCGAGAAGAGCAGGACCAAGAAGGTGATCGTCGAGGCGATCGAGATGGCGCAGCGGCGCGGGACGCCGCCGTGGATGGCGCTCGAGCGCGAGCAGTTCCGCGGTACCTTCAAGGCCGTGCCTGCGCGCGGCGATTTGACGATGCCGATCAGCGAAAAGCTGATCGTTGAACATTATTCGAGATAACCCTAACGGAGGCGGAGCTGCCTGCGGGGTCCGTGGCGGACCCGACCGCGGCTAAAATTTCAACAGCTCTCGAAGCGGCGCAATATGCAAAACGATTGGCGAGATCTGACCAAACCCAAGTCGGTTGAATTCGAAGAAAAAGAATTAACCCCGAGTTACGGACGCTTCTTTGCCGAGCCGCTCGAACGCGGCTACGGAATCACAATCGGCAACGCGCTCCGGCGCGTGTTGCTCTCCTCGCTTCCGGGTTTCGCGATCTGCGCGGTCCGGATGAAGGGCGTTCTGCACGAATTCTCGATGCTGCCCGGGGTCAAAGAAGACGTTACCGATATAATCCTCAACCTGAAGGAAGTCCGCGTCCGGCTGCATGAAGGCGACCAACTCACCGCGGCGCTCAAGGTCAAGGGAGAAGCGGTCGTCACGGCGCGCGATATCACCGGCGGTGCAAGCCTTGAAATTCTGACCCCCGATCAGCATATCGCATCGCTCGACAAGGGCGCTGATCTCGATATGGAACTTGTGATCAAGCGCGGTCGCGGATACGCCCCGGCCGAGCGTGGGGAGGAAGACGAACCGATCGGAACGATCCGCCTCGACGCGATCTATTCGCCGATCAAAAAGGTCAATTTCACCGTAACCAACGCGCGCGTCGGCCAGCGCACCGACTACGACCGTCTTGCGCTCGAAATCTGGACCGACGGATCGATTGGACCGCGCGACGCGCTGACCTATGCGGCGCGTGTGATGCGCGATCAGATGTCGATATTCGCCGGGGTCGAGGAAGAAGCCGAAACCGCCGCAGCGCCCGGCGTGGAAAGCGCGCTCGAGCGGCCGACTCTGAACGAGCTCCTCTACCGTCCGGTCGAGGGACTACCGATTTCAGTTCGCGCCTTCAACGGTCTTCAGAACGCCGACATCAAGTATATAGGTGAGCTGGTGCAGCGTTCCGAGCAGGACATGCTCAAGATCAAAAACTTCGGCCGCAAGTCTTTGAACGAGATAAAGGAAGTGCTCACCGACATGAGCCTTTCGCTCGGGATGCGGCTGGAAAACCTGCCGCCACGCAGTGAACTGGATCGGATGTGGGAAGAGCAGGAGCGGCGCGAATCCGTCTAGAGCGGACTCGCTATTCGAGTTTAAGTTTGTTGGAGTAGGCGATGCGTCATCTCAACCAGGGCCGTAAGCTAAACCGCACTTCCGCGCACCGCAAGGCGCTGTTCAAGAACCTCGTGCTGGCGCTGATCGATCACGAGCGGATTCAGACCACCGACGCCAAAGCCAAAGAGCTGCGCCGCTTCGCGGACCGGATGGTGACGCTCGGCAAGCAGGGTGACCTTGCGGCGCATCGCCGGGCGTTCGCGTTTTTACAGTCCCACGACGCGGTCAAGAAACTGTTCGATGAAATCGCGCCTCGCTTCAAAGACCGCAACGGCGGCTACACCCGGGTAATAAAGTTCGGCGTCCGCCGCGGCGACGCCGCGCCGATATCAGTCATCGAGTTTACTGGTAACGAGGAGCGTGCCGCCGCTAAGAAGCCGCGCAAGAAATCCGCGAAAAAGGCCGAACAACAGAGCGCGCGCCGCACCGCCGCTGCGGGCTGATCCTCCCTGGCAGACGACTTTTCCCCTTGTTATTCGAGGCGGCCCCCGGGCCGCCTCGTTCTTTTCTGCATCACATGGAAATTGACGCGGCTGGCCTTTTTCGCGGATTGCCGGATCGTCACCGGAATTTCGGTTTCAGTTCTCCGATTGGGTGCGAGGGGCGGCGCACGATCGCGCCTTCGACCGGTCCTTCAACTCCGCCAAGTGTGCCCCAAACCTTGTAGCCGAGCCGCGCCTTCAGTTCTTCCGGCAGCGCGCGTTCGACCTCCGCGTCGAGCGACAGAAACGGATTTTCCTGGGCGCGCACGAATGGCCTGGCGAAATAGCTCAGCACTACATGGCGGCGCGTTCCGGTCGTGTTCGGGCCGGTGCCGTGGAAAATTCGACCGTCGAAAACCAGCGCGGAACCCGCTGGCCCCTCCGCCGCGACCGTGTGCGAGATATCGTCCGGGTCGGCGACTGGCGCCGCACTCAGATGGCTGCGCGGCACCAGGCGGGTACCTCCGTTCGCACTCGTTACGGCGTCGAGCAGCCAGGCGATATTCGCAACCACCGGCACCGGCGTATGGAAAGAAAGATAACCCTGGTCGCGATGCAGCCGCATCGGCGCGCCGCCGGGACCCGCGATATTTGCGGTCAGGCTTGATAAAATGAACCCGCTGCCGAGCAGATGCGGCATGATAGCATCGACGAATGGATGCAAGATCAATTCGCGGAATACGCGTCCCTTGTTAATCAGATTCCACACACGCTGGTTCGGTGCGCCGGGACCGCCGTCGCGCGTCGCGCATCCAAGCTCCGCCTCGGCGGCGGCTTGCTCAATCAGACGAGCGCGCAGCGCGCTCAACTCGGCAGGGTTGAGAACGCCGGAGACGATGCAGTAGCCGAATTCGTCGAGATCGCGCCGGGCACGTTCGAGATCGGAGGTAAGCTGCGGCAAACGCTCAGTCATGGGAGTTTCCTCCGCCGCGTCATGCGGAACGGCCCGCGCGGTCCAGCGCGGTATAGTCGGCGGCGTTGAGCATGAGGCCGCGTGCGCCGATATTTTCCTCAAGATGCGCGACGCTCGAGGTTCCGGGAATCGGAAGCATCACGGGCGAGCGCATCAGCAGAAACGCGAGCGCAACTTGGCTCGGCGTGAAGCCGGTTCTGCCCGCAACTTCGCGCAACCGCTTGCCCGTGCGGATCAGATTTCCGTAACCGAGGGGAAAGAACGGAATGAACCCAAGGCCGTTTGCTGTGCAATACTCGACGACCGGCTCGGATTCGCGGTAGGCGAGATTGTAATGATTTTGCACCGAGACTATTGGTGCGATCCTGCGCGCCGCCTCGATTTGTTCGACCGAGAAATTGGATACTCCGATATGGCGAATCTTGCCCTGCGCCCGCAGCTCGGCGATCGCTCCGATTGATTCCTCAATCGGCACTTTCGGGTCGGGGGTGTGAAGTTGATAGAGATCGATCCGTTCCAGTCTGAGACGCGCCAAGCTCGCTTCACAGAATTCTCGCAGATGCTCGGGGCGGCCGTCGGGCACCCAGGAGTTTGCGTCCGGCCGCGTGTAACCGCCCTTGGTCGCAATTACCAGATCGGAAGGATAAGGATGGAGCGCTTCGGCAATGATCAGTTCCGACACCCCGGGGCCATAAGCGTCGGCGGTGTCGAGCAAATTGACACCTAGCTCGACGGCGCGCCGCAGCAAGCGAACTGCGGCGGGCCGATCGGTTGGATGGCCCCAGACACGGCTGCCAGTCACGTGCATCGCGCCGAAGCCGAGCCTGCGGACGCGCATGTCGCCACCGATCGCGAATTCGTCGTAAGCGTCGTTCATCCTTGCGCCTTGCTCAGTTGCATCTTGCTGTCGCGGCGGCTCGAGAAACGCCGGTTCGTCTTCGCTGAACAGCGCGAGTGTCTGGGCGCGTGGTGCGAGATGCCCGGACCTGTGGTCGGCAAGAATCGCGTTCTCGGCGGTGAGGCCCGGACGAATGCACCGATGGCATTCGAGGACTTTCCCCCTCCAGCTGCTCGATCTTCTCGAGCATCAACCGATCAATGATCTGAAAGGTCTCGCGTGACATAGCTGCCATGGCGGAAATCCTAGCGTTTTTGGCGGTTTTTTCGAAGCCCGTGTCTTATACCTCCGCTCAACTTCTTGGTGTGCCTGCTGTCTGATAGGCTTAATGACAAAGGCGGATTAGCACGATGGCAAATGATTTGGCGCATCCTGAGAAATTCTTTCTGAGCCGCTTTGGCATGAGCGACCGGGCTTTCGAACGGATCCTCGGCACCGCGCTCGAACGCAAGGCCGACTATGCCGACCTGTTCTTCGAATATCACAGCGCAGAAGCGCTCGCGCTCGAAGAATCGATGGTCAATCACACCTCGAAGAGCGTGAGCCACGGCGTTGGTGTCCGCGTCTGCGCCGAAGATCGGACCGGCTACGCCTATTCGGACGAGGTGACGATCGACAGGATGCGGCTTGCAGCTGAGGCCGCCCGCGCGATTGCCGACCAACGCACGACGGCGCCCGCCGTGCAGGTTGGCGCTCCGATGCCGCATCACGCTCTATACGAAGTCGAAACCACACCGCTCGAAATTCCGATCGAAGAACGCGCCAGGCTGCTGCGCGAGATTGACGCCGCTGCGCGTGCCTTCGACCCGCGCGTCAGGAATGTGATGGCCTCAATCGCGGCTGAGCGGAAGATCATCATGATCGTCACCAGCGAGGGTAAGCTCGCCGCCGACGTGCAGCCGTTATGCCGCCTCAACGTCACGGTGATCGCCGAAGACGGCAAAGGTGGCCGCCAGTCCGGAACATACGGCGGCGGTGGACGCGTCGAATATCGATATTTTCTCGAGGGCGAGCGATGGCGTCAGTACGCGCTCGAAGCGGCGCGCCAGGCGATTGTGAACCTTGACGCCGCCGACGCGCCCGCCGGAGAAATGGTCGTTGTGCTCGGTCCCGGGTGGCCAGGAATTCTGCTACACGAGGCGATTGGCCACGGACTCGAGGGCGACTTCAATCGCAAAGGCGTTTCCGCATTCTCGGGCCGAATTGGACAGAAGGTCGCGAGCGAGCTGTGCACCGTGGTGGATGACGGGACTATCCCGATGCGCCGCGGCAGCTTGAACATCGATGACGAAGGCACCCCGACCTCGCGCACGGTGCTGATTGAAAAAGGTATCTTGCGCGGCTATCTGCATGACCGAATGAACGCGCGCCTGATGAAGATGAAGCCGACAGGCAACGGCAGGCGCGAGAGCTTCGCGCATACGCCAATGCCGCGGATGACCAACACCTTCATGCTCGCCGGCGACTCGACGCCCGAAGAGATTATCAAGTCGGTCAAGAGCGGCCTCTACGCGGTAAGCTTCGGCGGCGGACAGGTCGATATCACCAACGGTAAATTCGTTTTCTCGGCGAGCGAAGCTTATCTGATCGAAGACGGCAAGGTCACCCGTCCGGTCAAGGGCGCGACTTTAATCGGTGACGGTCCCGACGTGCTGACTCGGGTAGTGATGGTCGGCAACGACCTCGCGCTCGACTCCGGAATTGGCACCTGCGGCAAGGACGGCCAGTCGGTGCCAGTGGGAGTGGGACTTCCGACGATTCGAATCGACGGGATCACGGTGGGCGGCACACGCGCATGAATACTCAATCGGAGCCGAACGGGATACATTCAGAAATGGACACGCTCGATAGCGCGCTTGCTGAATGGGTGCTTGGCGAGGCGAAAAAGCATGGCGCAACCGCGGCGGAGGTGCTGATGATAGGCGCGGAATCGATAGCCGCGGGCGTCCGGCTCGGCGAAGTCGAAAAGCTCAAGAGCTCGCGCGAGCGGCGCCTCGGCATCCGCGTTTTTGTCGGCCAATCTTCTGCGACAGCCTCAACCGCAGAGGTGGAGCGCGCTTCGCTTGCCGAGTTCGTCGCCAGCACCGTCACGCTCGCGCGATTGACCGCGGAAGACCCTTGGTCGGGCCTGCCCGAGCCGTCGATGCATCCGCGTGAGATTCCGGATCTAGGCCTGCTCGATCCGGACGCGGGAATTGTCGAGGCCGATCGCGCGCTCGCAATCGCCCGCAAAGGCGAGAAGGCGGCGCTCGGCGCCGATCCGCGGATCAAAAATTCCGAAGGTGCGGAGTTCGACTCGGGCCGCTACCGGGTCTTGTTCGCCAACAGCAACGGATTCAGCGGCGAGTACGAAGGCTCGTCGTTCAGCCTCGTCGTGGCGCCGATCGCTCAGGACAACGGCGCGATGCAGCAGGGCTATTGGTACACCGCGAACCGGCGCTTCGCGAAACTCGAGGACGCGGAGTCGGTCGGAACGATCGCCGCCAAGCGTGCGCTGCGCCGGCTCGGCGCGCGCAAGGTCAAAACCACGCGCGTTCCGGTGGTGTTCGATCCCGACATGGCGGCCGGCTTGATTCGATCGTTTGCGGGCGCGGCCTCAGGGCCGTCCCTGTACAAGGGCGCATCGTTTCTGATCGACCGGCTGGGTTCGCGCGTAATGGCGCCAGCGGTGTCGATTATTGACGACGCGCGGATTCCGGGCGCGCTCGGCTCGAAGCCCTTCGACGGTGAAGGTCTCGCCACCAATCGAAAGCATCTGGTTGAGAAGGGCGAGCTCAAGTCCTACCTGCTCGACTGTTACTCGGCGCGCAAGCTCAAAATGCAACCGACCGGGAATGCCGCCCGTTCGGTCGGACAGACTCCGACCGTTTCGACCACCAATCTTTATCTCGAACCAGGCTCCTGCACCCCCGCGCAGATAATCGGGTCGGTCAGGCAGGGTTTATATCTGACCGAACTGATCGGATTTGGCGTCAACATGGTGACCGGCGATTACTCGCGCGGCGCCGGCGGGATGTGGATCGAAGATGGGCAACTCGCATATCCGGTGCAGGAAATTACGATTGCGGGGAACCTGAAAGACATGTTCCTGAACATCGAGATGATCGGCAACGATCTGCAGTGGCATTCCACGACGGCGTCGCCGTCGCTGAAAATCTCTGAAATGACAATCGCTGGGGCTTAAAGCCCGTTTTTGGCGGCGTTTGCACCACTTGACCGAAGCTGCGCGATGTATTAACAAAGTGTAGGAATTTAGAGCTATCAGCACGTTGAACTGTCGATACTTACGGTAGCGTCAGTTGGGCGCGCGGCGCGGCACCGGAGACCGGAAGGCCGTGCGATAGCGGAGGTCAAAAATGGACGCCGCATTCAACTCAAGGGGTCGCAACATGAATGGTTCCGCAATGGAGCATCCTACCGACAAGCTGCTCGCGCGGCTCGTCGGCCTGGGCCTGCCGCGCGCGGCAATCACCGCGCTGCTCGACAGGTACACACCCGTCCGCTATCCGAAGGGTGCGCCGCTCTTCGCCAAGGGGTCGCCAGCCGATGTGGTTTTCGCCGTGCTGAGCGGCGTGGTGAAAGTCCACAGCACTTGCCTGGGCAGCGACCGGATTCTGACCGAGCTGGCCGGGCCCGGAGATATCGTCGGCTACGCCGATTTTTTTGAAGAGACCGGCGCGCGCTCGCAGCTGTTCGAGGCGGAGGCATTGACCGGCTGCACGGTCGCTTTGTTCACACGGCATCATATCGCCGAGGTGCTCAAAAGCCTCGACGGTGAGACGCTGCTTCGACTAGCGGAGGCGATCAATTCGCTTTGGTCGTCGGTGGCGTATCGTTACGCGACGTTCCTTGGGATGTCGTTGCGCCAGCGGCTGGAAGTCGTGCTCAACGAACTCGCGCTCAGGTTCGGGGTGCCGGACGCGCGCGGAGTTCTGCTGACGCCGGAACTCGCGCAGGAAGAGTTGGCCGAGATGATCGGGAGCTCGCGTCCGATGGTGTCGAAGCTTCTGATGGAGATGACCGAGCAGGGACTGCTTGCGCGGGACGGTCGCCGCCGGATTCTGGTCGGCGCGCCGAAGGCGAATTTGCTTCCGCCGATCCCGATGTTCCGCTCAGCCGGAACGGCTGCTCCTGCGGATCGCGCTGCTCGTCCTCCTGCGCGCGGCACCGCGGCTGCCTGAGCTCAGAGTCTTTCGAAAGGGATAATGGGGGTAAGCGCGCGCTCGAACCGGGCGCGCGCTTTGTTTATCCTGCGTCGGCGCGGACACTTCATTGTCGCCGGAAGAATCTCGCGAACAAGCGCACAATCGAGCGCCAAAGGTTCAAGAAAATTCCCTGCCGTGCGACTTTGCCGGACGCCTCGGCCTGCAGCTCGGCCTCGGCGGCGGCGAAGAACTGACCGAGCATCATCTTGGCGGCGCTGTCGATCACGCGCTGGCCGACTTGCACGAGTGGTCCGCCGATCTGAACGTCGCCGGCGTACTTGATGGTCGTGGATTTAGCGTTGCGAGCTTCAAGGTCGAGCGTGCCCGAGCCGCGAATAAAGCCCTGTTTGCCTTTGCCATCGACGAGCATCCGATAGTGTTCCGGCGCGCGCTTGTCTTCGAGCTTGAGCTTGCCTGAATAGACGCCTTTGACCGAAGCGATCCCGACGTTGAGCGTTCCGCTGTATTCGTCGGGACCCAGAATTTCGAGCTTTTCGCATCCGGGAATCAGCTTCGAGAGTCGCTGCGGGTCGTTGAACAAGTCCCACACCCATTCGCGCGGAGCGGACAAAACGGTTTCTCCGGACAGCTTCATCGGCGGTTGGCGGAATCCTTTCGCGTCAAGTACGGTTCAGGTGCGCGCGGCGATTATGCTTTGGCGCGTGGGAGCGCCATTTCGAGCGCACGGCGTGTGTATACGCGGGCGAGTTCGGCGCGGAAATCAGCCGCCGCATGAATGTCCGACATCGCGTCGATTCCGTCGGCGGCATGCGCGGCTGCGCTCGCAAAAGCTTGCGCCGGATCTTTGCCCGCAAGCGCCGATTCCACAGCTCTAGCGCGAAACGGCTTTGCGGCAAGCCCCGTGATGCCCACGCGCGCTCGCTCGCAGGTTCTGCTCTTGCCAAGCGCGAGGAGCACCGCGACACCGACCATCGCGAAGCCCGAAGCGGGCTGGCGATGCTTCAAATAGGCGAAGCCGCATCCGGTAGAGATCGGCGCAAGGGCGACTTCAGTTACAATCTCGCCCGGGCGGACGGCGGTAGTCATCAAATCGATGAAAAAATCCTCGGCCTTGACCGTCCGCGATCCGGAGACGCTCTCGATTTTGATTTCGGCCTCGAGTGCGAGTATCGCCGCCGGATAGTCGGCGGCGGGATCGGCGTGGGCTATCGAGCCGCCAATCGTCCCGCGATTTCGCACCTGTATGTCGCCAATCAGCGCCGCGCATTCGGCGAGCAGGCCGAGTTTGGCGCGCACCAACGAAGAAGACTCGACCGCGCGATGCGTTGTCATCGCCCCTATCACTATTTTGCCGCCCTCCTCGCGAATCGCGCCGAGTTCAGGCAGGCCGCTTATGTCGATCAGATGGGCAGGCTGCGCAAGCCTGAGCTTCATGATCGGGACCAAGCTGTGTCCGCCGGCTAAAAGCTTTCCGTCTTCGCCGTAATCAGCAAGCATCTTGAGGGCGTCTTTCACCGACGAAGCGCGATGGTATTCGAATGCCGATGGGTACATCGCGATTATCCTTTTGCCTTCGCGTCGCGAATCGCGCGCCAGATCTTTTCGGGCTTGAGCGGCATGTCGAGATGGCGAATCCCGAATGGGCTGAGCGCGTCGCGAACGGCGTTGACCACGCACGGTGTCGAGCCGATTGTTCCCGCTTCGCCGACGCCCTTGACGCCGAGCGGGTTGACCGGCGAGGGCGTGACTGTCGCGGCCAATTCGTAATGCGGCAGCATGTTCGCTTTCGGCACCGCATAGTCCATCAGGGTCGCAGTGATTAGTTGCCCATTTTCATCGTAAATCACTTCCTCGTACAGCGCCTGCGCGATTCCTTGCGCAATTCCTCCGTGAATCTGACCTTCGACCAGAAGCGGGCTCAGGATTTTTCCGCAATCGTCCACCGCGACATAGCGTAGGAACTTGGTCACGCCCGTCTCAGGATCAACTTCCACCACGGCGATGTGAGTGCCGAACGGAAACGTGCAGTTGGAAGGTTCGTAAAAGCTGGTCGCATCGAGACCAGGTTCGAGACCCGGAATCGGCTGCTTATATCCGTAAGCGGCTTCAACGATCCGCTCAAGCGCGATCGCTTTCGACGGATCGGACACAAGCGCGATCGCCCGATTGGCGAAGACCAACTGGTCGGGAGGTACTTCCATCATCGTCGAGGCAATCTTCTTCATCTTCTCCTGAAGCTTGCCTACCGACATCATCAGCGCCGGACCGCCGACCGTCGTGCCGCGGCTGCCGAAGGTGCCGATTCCGTACTGCACGATCGCGGTGTCGCCGTGAACGACGTTGACGTCGTCGATATCGATCCCGAACGCGTCGGCGACAAGCTGCGCGAAAGTGGTTTCCTGTCCCTGGCCGTGGGGCGACACGCCGGTCAGAACCGTGACCTTACAATCAGGCTCGATGCGGACCGTTGAGCTTTCCCAGCCTCCACCCTTGAGCTTGGGCGGCAGGAGCGACGATGGTCCGAGTCCGCAGATCTCTACGTATGACGCGATCCCGATTCCGAGATAGCGGCCATGCTTGCGAGCTTCGGCCTGCTCGGCGCGGACTTTTGGGTAGTCGATCATTTCGAGCGCCTTGGTCAGCGCGAGATTGTAGTCGCCGGAGTCGTAGGTGAGACCGCCGGCCGTGAGTGCGGGAAACGCTTCCTTCGCGAAAAAATTCTTGCGCCGCACCTCGGCAGGGTCGAGGCCGAATTCCCCGGCGACCATGTCCATGATGCGCTCGGCAATGTACGCGGCTTCGGGCCGTCCAGCGCCGCGATAGGCGTCGGTGGCCATTTTGTTGGTGAAGACCATCTGCTGGTCAAAGGCGAGCGCCGGAATCTTATAGCATCCCGTCATCATCAGTCCCGAGAAACCGGGAATCGCCGGCGTCAGAAGCTGGAGGTAGGCGCCCATGTCGCAGACGAAGCTGGCTTTGACGCCGAGCACGGTGCCGTCCTTCTGCGCGGCGACTTCAAGGTAGGCGATCTGATCGCGTCCGTGCGTGGTGCCGGACAAATTTTCACGCCGCCGCTCAATCCATTTGATTGGTTTGTTGAGCGTCATCGCCAGGTGCGCGACCAAAGCCTCTTCCGCATAGACGTTAAGCTTGGCGCCAAAGCCCCCGCCGACTTCGGGCGCGATCACGCGAAGCTTGTTCTCGCCGATTTTGAGCTGCTCGGCAATTTGCGAGCGAAGCAGATGCGGGATCTGCGTCGAAGACCACAGGGTTAGCTGCTTGTATCCCGGCTCCCAGCG